>JBJMLT010000030.1:0-13001 GCA_045805165.1 Flavisolibacter sp. | reverse complement strand
TTCGATCATAAACTTGCTAACAAAAACATCTAATCCATTGACTTCTAAAAAATATGCTCCTACTGCTATTGATGTTCGCTTATTTCCATCCAAGAAAGCATGACCTTTATTAAACCCATAAACTAATGCCATTAGTTTTTCTTCGAATGAAGGGTAATAAAGATCGTTTTGAATATGGGATAAAACACTTTCCACAATGCCCAAATCCTTTATTCCTGGTTTACCTCCTGACGCAGAAAGTGCCTTATCATGTGCATCGACCGCATATTTGACATCAAAATAAATATAGGTCACCTATCTGTCTTTTAACCTTTTAAAAACTTCTTTGTTCTCTTGTATACGATCTTCAAGCATTTTACTTTTTTCGCCTAAAAACTTTTCGATATCGTCCATAGAAACAGTGTCAACATATTCCTTAAGTTTTTCATGAAGAGCATCTCTAAATGCCATGTCTCTACTTGCCATAAGACCTCTAGCTTTCTCCTTTAGTGGTTCGTATACACTTTCAGTCATTTCTTCAAACTTCTTGAATAATAAATGCGCTTCTGATAACCTTAACTTTTTCCCTCTGTTTTCGAACTCTTTCTTTAAAAAGGCGGCAAATCCATTTTCATAACTTGATACCAGATCCAAAACTTCTGAGTACATAGTAGCTCTTACACTTTCCTTTGAATTTAAACTTAGAATTTGTCTGTATTCCTTAGCGTCCTCTTTAAATATGCTGATATAAATTCTATCTGTTAATTGAGCATATTTAAATTTATTGGGTTCAATATTATGGTCAAGTGAGTTGGTGAACTCTTGCCTGTAATTATATTCTCTAATCGCACTCGGCAGAAACTCTTCTTCTCTTTGATTTATATATTTTGTTGAACCGCCAAATTTTTTATTTAGTACATCAATGACGATATTTAAAACCGCCGACCTTAATTCCCTGGCTCTTTCTGATTCGGTAAGTAACATGCCTACATTTAGAAAAGTTTTAAAAGTAAATGTTCCTATACTTGGTGCTTTATTACTAATTATTTCATAATCAAGACCTTGTGGGATGTCACCGACATGAATGTCGGAGACATCAGGCTTTTCCGCTCCGTTCAGAAATGCTTCCCGAAGTAGTTTTAAGCGAGCTCCAATAAAGACCTCATACCCATTCTCTTCAAGCTCATCAGAAAATTCAACGAGAAGTCGTTCAATTGTTCTTATATCAACCTCAAAAAATTGGGCGATTTGATTCTTTGTAAATCTATACTTACCATCTACTAAAACGCCACGAAAGCCAATAAGATTATAAATTTCTTTGATGGCTTCGTTATTGTTCAAGACTTTTCTTCTGTCAATAAGTGATGATGTCAAGTCTTTAGCCATAAATTATTTAGAATATTAAAATTAGAGAAGGTTACCCTTTCATAAAGTAAGATAACTTAACAGAATAATAAACCGCACCTATTATATTAAAAAACCCCGCAAACTGAATGTTTACGGGGTTTTCTTTTTTGTTATCTGTGGTGTGGGGCGGGATCGAACCGCCGACACAAGGATTTTCAGTCCTTTGCTCTACCGACTGAGCTACCGCACCGAGGGAATAATGAATAATGAACAAGGAATAAAGAATAATGAAGTTTAAAGTTCACAGTTCTAAGTTCAATATTCCGGTTTATTATTCGGGCTGCAAAAATAAGGGAATCAGATTAATTAATTCCCATATACGCTTAGGAATTTGATGCGCATGATCTTCAACTGCTCCCAGTTATAATTGCCTTCGGCAAGCTCTTCCTGAGCCACCTGAAGAGAAGAGGTTTCACAGCTTTTGAAATAGTCCAGTATTTCCTGTTGCTCATATTCGTCCAGCATCTGATCTATCGCGTAATCCAGATTAAGTTTAGTTCCGCTGGCTGCTATGGTTTCCATTTCTTCCAGCAATGCATCCAATCTTAGGTCTTTATTTTTTGCGATCATTTCCAATGGAATCTTTTTATCTACCTGCTGAATAATATGAACCTTGTTACCACTTTTATTTACAACACTCTTCATCACAAAATCATCGGGCTTTTCTATATTATTCTCTTCTACATAAGTAGAGATAACATCTATGAATGGCTTTCCATAGCGTATAGCTTTACCCTTACTTACGCCCTGACATTTTTCCAGTTCTGTTGTAGTTGTTGGATATAATGTTGCCATATCCTGCAATGAAGTTTCCAGAAAAATTACAAATGGAGGAAGGTTTTTCTTTTTGGATTCCTTCTGCCGAAGATCTTTCAGCATATTGAATAATTTTTCATCTACGGCTGCACCAGATGCGGCTTCTGTACCTTCATCGTCATCTTCATTTGCTTCTTCATAAAGATTGTTCAGAACAATCTTAAATGACTTTGGCTTCTTAAAGAAGTCCTCTCCTTTTTTTGTAATCTTTAGTACTCCATATTCTTCAATATCCTTTTTTAATATACTTTCTAACAGCATTTGCCTTATGAGTGAATGCCAGAAATGATTGGGTTGTTCTTTTCCAATTCCAAATTCAGCAAGACTTTCATGACGGTACATTTGAATTTGCGGAGTAAGGTGTCCGATAATGATCCTTACTACATATTCAGTTGCAAATCTTTCATCTAAAGCTTTAATCACCTGTAGCGCCTGTACTACATTCTGCTTAGCCTCTATTTTTTCTTTCGGATGTCTACAGTTATCGCAGTTGCCGCAGTTTTCCTGAGTAAACTCTTCTCCGAAATAACTCATTAAAACTTTTCTGCGACATACGCCACTTTCAGCATATGCTACTGATTCATTTATTAGTTGCGCGCCTACTTCTCTTTCACTTAATGGCTTGTCGCGCATCAGATGTTCCAATTTGGATACATCTTTATGGGAGTAATAAAGAATGCATTTGCCTTCAAGTCCATCACGACCTGCACGACCTGTTTCCTGGTAGTAGTTCTCTATAGATTTAGGAATATTAAAGTGGATCACAAACCGTATGTCCGGCTTATCTATACCCATTCCAAAAGCAATTGTTGCAACAATTACCTGTACATCTTCATTGAGGAACTGATCCTGCCTGTCGGATCTTAATTTTGAATCCAGTCCGGCATGATATGCCACTGCTTTAATGCCGTTGGCCATGAGCATGTCAGCAAGCTCCTCGGTAGTCTTTCTATTCAGCGTGTAAATAATTCCGCTTTTGCCTTTATTCTGAACAATGAATTTCGCTATACTTTTCAGTGTATCTTCTTTGTTGATCTTAGGCTGAATTTCATAATACAGATTGGGACGGTTAAAAGAAGAAATGAAAACCTTCGCATCCTTAAGTGCAAGGTTCTTGACTATATCGCTTTGAACTTTTGGTGTAGCTGTAGCCGTAAGCGCTATAACCGGAATGTTTGGATTAATTCCATTCATCATATCTCTCAGGCGACGATATTCAGGCCTGAAATCATGGCCCCACTCTGAAATACAGTGAGCCTCATCAACTGCAAAGAATGAGATCTCCAGGTCACTGAAAAATTCAAGGTTTTCCTGCTTGGTCAGTGTTTCCGGCGCTACATAAAGCATTTTAGTATTACCGGATTTAAGATCGTCATGTACTTCGCGTATTTCCTTTTTTGAAAGCGTCGAATTTAAGAAGTGGGCTACTTCATCATTACTGCTATAACCCCTTACAAGGTCCACCTGATTTTTCATCAGGGCGATCAATGGACTTACAATAATAGCCACGCCCCTGCTTACTATTGCAGGAAGCTGATAACAGAGACTTTTTCCACCTCCCGTAGGCATAATAACAAAAGTGTCTTTGCCTGCGAGAACGGATTCAATAATTTCCTTTTGCTGGTCTTTAAAGTCATTAAAACCAAAATGGTTCTGGAGGGCGGCTCGCAAATCAACTCCATTTGTGGAGGCAATTTTACTTTTTTTAGATTGGTTTTTCTTTACAGTGGGCATCTATCAACAATTTTTAGCTTTAAAAAAAGCTTATTAATAATGGCCTTTGAGAAACAACCTTACAAGTGTAGCTGTGCTTTTGACCAGTTTTACAGAGTAATCTTATAAAAAGGTGGCGGATTGCGCAGCCAGGCTAAGGCCGTGGGTCAAAAAGGCAAGCGAATTTACCAACTGATAGGCGGAAAACGAGAATTAAATAGTTAAAATGACAACCATTACTATTCCGGCTATTTGATTGATATCAAATCATATAATTTTGAGGGCTTGGAAAAGCAAGGTACAATATTAAATACGGCCCTTAGAACGATTGCAATGGAAGCCGATGCCATTCATCAACTTGCCGGTCAGCTTAACGAACAGTTTGAAAGCGCTATAGAGACCCTTGTTTCCTGCAGGGGAAGGATTGTTATAAGCGGCATAGGCAAAAGCGCGATCATAGCCCAGAAGATTGTGGCTACATTAAACTCAACAGGATCTCCTTCGGTTTTTTTACATGCGGCGGATGCCATACATGGCGATCTTGGAATTGTTCAACAAGAGGATGTAGTGATCATCATTAGCAAAAGCGGAGAAAGTCCGGAAATAAAAGTTCTTGTACCCCTGATCAAGAATTTTGGAAGTTCGCTTATTGCCATTACCGGGAATATTACTTCTTTCCTGGCAAGAAAATCTGATTTTGTATTAAACACGACGGTTGAGCAGGAGGCTTGTCCAAACAACCTTGCTCCCACAACAAGCACAACCGCTCAGTTAGTAATGGGTGATGCGCTGGCGGTATGTCTTATGGAACGAAGAGGCTTTGCCCTTGAAGATTTTGCCAAGTTGCATCCGGGAGGAGCATTGGGTAAAAAACTTTATTTAAGGGTAAAAGATCTTTATACAGAAAATCAAAGACCGGAAGTTCGTACAGATCAGTCCATAAAGGAAGTTATCGTTGAAATGACTGAAAAGCGTCTTGGCATTACAGCGGTAACCGGAAAAGACGGCCGACTGGAAGGCATAATAACCGATGGCGACCTTAGAAGAATGCTTGAAAACAGAGACAGCATTCAAAACATTACAGCAAAAGATATTATGACCTATAATCCTAAAACCATATTGCCATCCGAGCTGGCTGTAAATGCTTTGGATATCATGCGAAAAAATGAGATCATGCAATTGGTTGTTACCGAAAAGGATAGTTATCTTGGAATTATTCATCTCCATGATCTAATAAAAGAAGGCTTGATTTAGCAGCTTAAGAAAGAAGTGAAATGCGAAAAGATAAAAAAGACAACCAAAACATTTATGTAGCCATTATGGCCGGGGGGATAGGAAGCAGATTCTGGCCATTAAGCCGGGTAAATTACCCTAAACAGTTCCTTGATATTCTTGGGACCGGAAGAACCCTGATTCAGCAAACCTTTGACCGTTTTATTCGATTGGTTCCGGTAGAAAATATATATGTTATAACTGCCAATGAATATATGGGAATTACCCAGGACCAATTGCCCGAAATTCCTAAAGAAAATATATTGGGCGAGCCGTTCAGAAAAAATACAGCGCCTTGCATCGCTTATATTTCTTTTAAGCTTCACCAGATGAATTCAGAAGCGTCGCTGATCGTTGCTCCTGCCGATCATCTTATTTTAAATGAAGACAGGTTCCTGGATGTTTGTGAGGATGCGCTGAAATTTGTAAATCACTTCAATGCGCTTTTAACGATCGGGATCACTCCAACTTATCCAAATACGGGCTATGGGTATATTCAGCATGAAAGCATGGAAGCTGCTCCTTCGGTGTATAAAGTAAAAACGTTTACTGAAAAGCCAAACAGGCAGCTTGCTGAAACATTTATTGCCAGCGGTGACTTCTTATGGAATTCAGGAATCTTTGTATGGAAAATAAAACGGGGCATGGAAGCATTTCACAAGCACATGCCTGAAATGTATGAACTATTTATTTCTGATGTAGAAAAGCTGAATACCAAAGAAGAAAAAAATATTATTGAAACTATTTATCCGCAATGCAGTAATATTTCTATTGACTTTGGAGTAATGGAAAAGGCAGATAATGTTTATGTTATACCTGCTTCATTTGGATGGAGCGACCTTGGAACCTGGAATAGTGCATGGGAGAATATGGAAAAGGATTATCTTGACAATGCAGTAGCAGGCAAGAACGTAATTGTATTCAATGCCAATAAATGCGTAATACATGTTCCGGATGAAAAGCTGGTAGTGCTTCAGGGATTAGATGATTATATTGTTGCTGATACAAAAGATGTTTTACTTATCTGCCATAAAGATAAAGAACAGGAAATAAAAGAATATGTGGCGGAGGTGAAGAGAAATAAAGGGGATAAGTTTTTATAGTGGTTAATAGTCATTTGGTTATTGGTCATTTAGTCAATAGAGAATAATGAATTTTAATAATATACTTTTTCTGGATATTGAAACGGTTTCTCAATTTGAGACCTATAATCATTTGCCTGAAGAGTGGAGAGAATTATGGGACCTTAAAGCCCAGATCATGAACAGGAATAATTCAGAAGAGACGAGTGAAACAGTGTATCACAGAGCAGGCATTTATGCAGAATTCGGAAAAATAGTTTGCATATCCTGTGGATGCATTCAGGGAATGGGAGAAGAGAAAAAACTGGTGATCAAGTCTTACGGAGGTGAAGATGAAAAAAAACTTCTTGCAGAATTCGCCGATATGCTAAAGAAATGGTCAGGCGATACGGAAAAATACCTTTGCGCTCACAATGGAAAAGAATTTGACTATCCTTATATATGCCGACGAATGATCATTAATGGAATTGAGATTCCTGAAGCTCTTAAAATATCCGGAAGAAAACCATGGGAAGTGCGTCATCTGGATACTATGGAGCTTTGGAAATTCGGCGACTTTAAAAACTATACTTCCTTAAAGTTATTGGCTAAGGTACTAGGGATTCCTTCGCCCAAAGATGATATAGATGGAAGCATGGTAAATTCAGTTTACTGGATTGAAAAGGATATGGACAGGATCATTGAATATTGCCAAAAGGATGTTATCACTTTAACGCAGGTATTACTGCGGTTTCATTGTCAGCCAATAATCAAGAAAGAAAATGTTGAAGTGAAAAGCGTTCGAAAAGCAGATGCATAATTTCACCAATAAATTATTTTATGGGCGCATCAAGAACAAATTTTTCTTCCGGAGCTGTCTGGGAAGATGTTGTAGGATATAGCAGGGCAGTTAAAGTTGGAAATATCATAGAAGTTTCAGGAACAGTAGCAGCTGGTGATGACGGCCTTGTAGTAGGTCGCGATGATGCTTTTCAGCAAACGGTTTTCATACTGCAGAAAATTGAAAAGGCTCTTCGCTTTTTTGGTGCTTCTATGAATGATATTGTGCGAACCAGGATGTTTGTAACTGATATTTCAAGATTTGAACAATATGGAAAAGCACACGGTGCTGTTTTTACTTCCATAAAACCCTGCACTTCCATGATAGAAGTAAAGGGGCTGGTAGCGCCGGAATATTTAATTGAGATAGAGGCAACCGCAATAGTATGATTATAGAACCAGGATTGAAGGGTTTTTAAGATTAATTGAAAATCAGGTTTCCCTGTTTCTACTCACTCTGTCATAAGTTTATTGATTTTCTTTTTCATTTTTATAACATTTACAATTGACGGATTTAAAGATCAATTCGAAGCTGCCGAAAGTTGGTACTACTATTTTTACTGTAATGAGCTCTTTAGCAGCAGAGCATAACGCGATTAATTTAGGTCAGGGGTTTCCGGATTACCAGATGAATGAAGAATTAATCAGCCTGGTAAATAATGCTATGAAAAAAGGATGGAACCAGTATGTGCATATGAATGGATTTATTCCATTGAGAGAAGCTATTGCAGAAAAGGCCCAGTTTCTTTACCAGTCACAAATTGATCCTGAAAGTCAAATCACTATTACTCCCGGCGGTACCTATGCTTTGTATACTTCATTAACAACAATTCTGCAACCGGGGGATGAGGTTATTGTTTTTGAACCCGCCTATGATAGTTATATACCAGCTATTGAATTGAATGGCGCCAGGGCTATTCCAATTCCATTAAGTTTCCCTGATTATTCAATAAACTGGGAAGAAGTTAAAAGGAATGTTTCCGAAAGAACAAGAGCTATCATGATCAATTCACCTCACAATCCAACGGGTAGTGTACTATCGAGTCATGATATAGAAGAATTAAGAAATATAGTTAAGGATACACATATTATAATAATCAGTGATGAAGTTTATGAACATTTGATATTTGATGGGCTGAAACATGAAAGCATATTAAAATATCCGGATCTTCTTGAAAGAAGCTTTGTCTGTTTTTCATTTGGTAAAGTTTATAATTGCACAGGGTGGAAGTTAGGTTATTGCATTTCTTCGTCGTTGCTAATGATTGAATTCAGAAAGATCCATCAGTTCAATTGCTTTTCATGTGATACTCCCAAGCAGGTTGCATTAGCTGAATTCCTTCCACAACGATCCCCTTATATTGAATTAGGGAGGTTAATACAGGCTAAAAGGGACTATTTTAAAAAATTAATGGAACAGACCCGATTTAAACCATTGCCAAGTCACGGAAGCTATTTTCAGGTTTATTCATACAGTTCCATTTCAGAAGAAGATGAAAAAGATTTTGCTATTCGAATTACAAAAGAAAGAAAAGTAGTAACCATTCCGGTATCTGCGTTTTATAATGAAGAAACCAATCACAAGGTGGTGAGATTTTGCTTTTCAAAAAAGGAAAGCACATTGCAAATGGCAGCAGAAAGACTTATTGGTCTTTAGAGCTTTTGCGCTCTTTTAAAGGGATCACAAACTTTAATCCAGACCATATATCATCTATGGCGCATACTTTTACATCTACCAAACCGCATTTAATAGCAAATTTTCTAATGGTATCTTCAGTTACATCAGATTTAATCTGAGATGATCTTTTTGGCCACGATATCCATATCATTCCATTTTGCTTTAGTTGATCTTTAAACACATTCAGTTTTTTAATGAACGTATTTTCATCCTTTACAAAAAAATGGATAAAGTCTTTTTTGCTGGTAACATCATTCACTATTTCCACATTGGGCAGGTTGGCAAGTAACTGAAAATAATTTTTCGGTTGATCTATGATCATCATCCTGTAACCATCCTTAATTCCAAGCTTTTT
Organism: Flavisolibacter sp.; assembly: GCA_045805165.1. GTDB lineage: Bacteria > Bacteroidota > Bacteroidia > Chitinophagales > Chitinophagaceae > Flavisolibacter. The sequence goes on along the minus strand of JBJMLT010000030.1, from coordinate 3,880 downwards.
AAAGAGAGGCGTGCCTGAATAACCGGAAGCCATATCCTTTGCTTATAAAATTATAAACTAAGCGAAGCGCTGATTTCAAGCATCCTATCAAGAGATTTTTTTGATTGGAGCCTTAATTCTTCATTCATAATAATTTCAGGTTGTTCATATTCCATGCATAAATACACTTTCTCCAGTGTATTTCTTTTCATATGAGGGCAGTCGTTACAAGCGCAACTATTATCCGGGGGTGCCGGAATAAATGTTTTATCAGGCGATTGCTTTGCCATCTGATGAAGAATGCCGGCCTCAGTAGCTACTATAAATTCTTTATGCGGAGTATTTTTCGTGAAAGCTAAAAGTTGAGTAGTTGAGCCTACAAAATCTGAAATCCTTAGAATAGGGTCTTCACATTCAGGATGGGAAATAAGCTTAGCCTTCGGATGCCTGATCTTTAACCGGCTGATCTTTTCCAGGCTAAATATCTCATGTACCATGCAGGCTCCGTTCCAGAGCAACATTTTTCTACCTGTAACCTTATTGATCCAGGCGCCCAGATTTTTATCGGGAGCAAAAATAATTGGCTGTTCCGGAGGAAAGCTTTCTACTATTGCTTTAGCATTGCTGCTGGTGCAAATTACATCGCTTAAGGCTTTAATGCCTGCGTTGCAATTGATGTAAGAAATAACAATATGATCAGGGTGCTGTTCTTTGAATTTTTTAAATAGCGGTGGAGGACACGATTCACTTAAAGAACATCCGGCTTTAAAATCTGGTATAACCACCTTTTTAGACGGATTAAGGATCTTTGCTGTTTCAGCCATGAAATGTACTCCTGCAAATACGATCATGTCAGCATTGGTCTTTGCGGCCTTTTGGGCAAGACCGAGGCTATCTCCAATATAATCGGCGATATCCTGAATATCGGGTTCCTGATACAGGTGCGCCAGAATAATTGCATTCTTTTCTTTTTTCAATCTTTCAATTTCTGCAAACAAGTCTAATGAAGGATCCAGATCAATATTAAGAAAGCCATGTTCTGAAATTTCATTTTTTGCAGCTATCAACATTTCATTATCCATATAATAATATATAGTATTCTATATTTTATAAATAAACCTATTACTATTAGGGGTGTGGATTAGGGGATAACTGTAAATTCAAAAATTTGGCTAAACAAAAACTCTTCATTATCCACATTTATTTTATTTTAATTCACAGTAAAGGTATAGAAGGAGTATGATTAGTAGGATATATTAACAGTGATGTGAATTAAAGTATCTGCATAAAAAAAACCATATTTGAAAAATTGCGTGTGTTAATTACTCAGGGAGAAAATGGGAAGAATGCACATAAAAAAAATGAAGAGCGTGAAAAAAAAGGAATCCATCCAACTTCACACGTTTCATGGCACAGTTCCACGATGTTTATCAACATAAAAAAATGCTAATTCACATTAATGTGAATCAATCCAATCAATGACTTGATTTAATTTACCGGCGTAGAAAAATGTTATAGAAAATATTGTCTGTAATAAATAGGTAAAATAATTGGAAACCCTTGGAGTTTGTGGGTTTCAGAGGTTTTCCACAGTTTGTTCATACAATTAATTACCCTATTTTTGCCATCCTTTAAAAAAGAGTACCACCGTATGTCAGTTATCCAGAAAATCAGAGACAAATATGCCCGTTGGGCGGTGATCGCGATTGCTGTTTCACTTTTAGGATTCATTTTAATGGATGCTTTTGCAGGAAGAACCGGATTGTTTTCCAACAAGCAAAGCACCACACTTGGGAAAATTGATGGAAAAACAATTACCCAACAGGAATTTGCAAAAAGATTAGCTGACCAGGAAGCTGCTGAACAAAAACAGGGAGAAGTAACAGAAGAAAGAAGGCAACAATTGATAAATGGATTGTGGGATCAGGAAGTGACAGAACAAGTGATGGGAAAGCAATATGAGAAACTTGGGCTAACAGTATCTGATAAGGAATTAAGGGATATTCTTTTTGGATCCAATCCTCCTGAAGATCTGAAGCAAAGATTTACAGATCCAAAAACCGGAGTTTTCAATGCAGTAGCGGCGCAACAATTCATTAACCAGGTTAAAAAAACTGGTTCAATAGATGATAAGGCGCAACTGCAGAAATACGAAGAAGCGCTAAAGAGTCAGCGCCTGATGATGAAGTACATGGCCTTATTGTCCAACACTATATATTTTCCAAAATGGTACCTGGAAAACAGAAATACAGATAACAGTCTTTTAGGTAAAGCCTCTTATTTAACTGTACCATATGCTTCTGTTTCTGATAGTGCAGTAAAAGTATCTGATTCTGAAATTGAAGATTATATTAAAGACCATAAAAAGGATTACGAACAGAAAGAAGAAACAAGATCAATAAATTATGTTGCTTTCAGCGCAGCGCCCAGCTCTGTTGATAGTGGGGCAATTAAATCGCAATTGGAAAGTCTTAAAAAGGAATTTACTTCCATATCTTCTATTAATGATATTTCTGCTTTTTTAAATAGAAACGGAGCTCCGGAATTGTATGATGCTTATCTGGCAAAATCCCAAATTCAGGTACCAGCTAAAGATTCCATTTTTGCTCTCCCGAAAGGCGGTGTATATGGACCCTATATTGATGCCAATACTTATGTTCTTGCTAAGCTTCTGGATGTTAAAACAATGCCTGATTCTGCAAAAGCAAGGCATATTTTAATACAGACAACAAATCCACAGACAGGCCAGGTTCTTCTGGATGACAGCATTGCTAAAAAAAGAATTGATAGTATTAAAGTGGCAATTGACAAAGGTGCACGATTTGATTCCCTCGCTAAAAAATTCTCAGATGATAAAGGAAGTGCTGAAAAAGGAGGTTTGTTATCAACACCTGCAACGGATTATTTCCCCCAGGGACAAATGGTAAAAGCTTTTAATGATTTTGTATTTAATGGGAAAACGGGAGACAGACAGGTTGTTAAAACCGAATTTGGATATCACCTTGTTGAAATACTTGATCAAAAAAACCCAGAGCCACACTATAAAATTGCCTATTTGCCAAAACAAATTATTGCAAGCCAGGAAACGGATAATGCTGCTAACAATATAGCCACATTATTTGCAGGAGATAGCCGCGACCAAAAGACATTCAATACTAATTTTGAAAAGAACCTGAGACCTAAAGGATATAATAAATTAATTGCTAACGACATTAAGCCCATGGATTTCACTATAAATGGAATTCAGGGTAATGCAAGACAGTTTATTAAAGATTTATTCGATGCCAGCCAGGGCGATGTAATTGGACCAAAAAGAGTTGGCGATTATAATTACATTGTTGCTATTGTAACAGATATTTCCAAGCCTGGCCTTCAAAGTGTAAACAAGGCACGTCCGGTTGTTGAGCCAATATTACTAAAGAAGAAAAAAGGAGAGCAGATCAAAAAGAGTATAGGCCAGTATTCCACTTTAGAGCAGGTAGCTACAAAGTTGAATCAGCAAATACAGACAGCGGACAGCTTACGCTTCAGCGGAGGCAGTAATGCACTTGGATATGAGCGGAAGGTTTTAGGCGCTGTTTTTAATCCGGACAATAAAGGCAAGGTCGTTCCTGAACCTTTAGCCGGCACGCAAGGGGTATATGTTGTCAGGGTAGATAATGTTTCAACAACTCCCGTTGAATCGGCAAATATTGAGCAACAAAGACAAATGCTGGAAATGCAGGCTAAGCAAAACATGCAATTCCGTGCTCCGTGGGAAGCTCTAAAAAAATCTGCTGATATTAAGGATAACAGATCTAAATTCTATTAAAAAGAATTGAAACTGAAGCCGTTCTGGCTTTTTAGCCAGAACGGCTTTTTTATTGGCTAAAGTTTAAAGCGCTTAAATTTACTTTTGTAT
>JBJMLT010000029.1:0-2560 GCA_045805165.1 Flavisolibacter sp. | reverse complement strand
TTGACCATTCACAATTCGAAAATCACTTAATTAACCTCCCTTTCCAGATAGGCAGAGAAATCCGGGGTATCAATAGGGTATTCATTACGCATCAGATCTGAAGTCAGAATAAAATCTGCGGTAGTTCTGTTACAGGCTATAATAATATTCCAGGCTACGGCTAGCCGTAATAAGGCTTTAACGTCATTATCATGTGGTTGCGCTTCCATTGGATCCCAGAAGAATACGATCATATCGATCTTTCCTTCTGCAATTAAGGCTCCGATCTGCTGGTCGCCACCGAGAGGTCCGCTAAATACTTTTTGTACAGGCATATCGAGCTTTTCTTCGAGAAGCTTACCGGTGGTTCCGGTAGCAATCAGCTCAAATTGGGACAGTACATTTTTATTGTAATAAGCCCAGTCTATAAGATCTGCTTTCTTATTGTCATGCGCTACCAGGGCTATGCGCTTTCGTATTTGAAGATTTCTTTGCTTCATAAATAAGGATTAATTTTTTACTTCAACTTTTAAAAAATAGGGAACAGTTCTAATTTGTATCTAACACTTTATCAATTACTTCAAACGCAAAAGTAGTTCCTATTGAACTAAAATGTGAGTTAATAAGCTGGAAGAATACAACGGTAAAATGATCGTTTTTACCTATAACTATTTGATATACTTCTAATTATCAAATTCATCCCTCTTATGGCCAACGAACATGTTAATACTACGAATTTGCTGAAGCTAAGTTGTCTTTAAGTTGGCTTATAGTTGGCTTTGATATGGCTTTGATATGGCTTTGATATGGCTTTGATATGGAAAACTATGCGGTAAAGAGGAAATCCGGGAAAGTTGGAAGACTTATTTATCAATCCTTCAAATTTCAAGAGCTAAAAGCAAATTTAAAAAAATGCCAGTGAATTTATACATTATTTGTTTACGAAGAAAAGCACCGGTTAATTGCCGGTAGTAGCTTTTTCTTTCTTTTTAAAAAAACCTCTTAAAAGGAAATTATGCTGCAATGCTTCAAGGTCTTCATCCAATTTTCTGGATCCAGATTGAAGGTTTTTGATAGTAACTTTTAAGTAATTGGCAGTTACGGGATCGTGCAATAATACTCCAGCGGCTGAAGAAGTATCGTTTAAGCCTTTATTCAAGCCATAAGAAGCTTCATTAAGGTTGGCTACAACCTGATTAGCCGTATTGGAAAGTTCATCCATTCTAGTAACTGCTGATCTTAGCTTTGAATAAACTACTGTATCTGTTACAAGTTCATTTGCCAAAGAACCTTTTTGATGAAGCATTGCCGTATAGCCGGAAATATTAGAAGTTAATTGTTGTGCATTGAGTGAAGCCCTTCTTAGGGTAGCAATTGTGTTTTGCATTTCATTAAATAATGATTCATCTGCTAAAAGCTTTCCAATACTTCCCTGACCGTCGGATAGTCTTTTACTGATAATTTTAAAATTAGCAGTTATATCATTCAGGTTCTTATTATTAGACTGAAGGGTATTCATCATTTCATCCATGCTAAGACCTTTGTCCACCTCAAGTACATCCCCTTCTGCCAGTCCCGGATAATTTTTTGTGCCACCATAAATGACTACGATCTTATTTCCTATGAGGCCTTCTGAACCAATTTTTGCTCTTGCGTCCTTATGTATGTACTTTTTTGATCTATCCTCAATATCCATAAGAACTTCTACAAGTGAATTCTCAGTAAACCGGATCTTTTTCACAGTACCGATCTTAACACCTTCGTACCAGATATTACTTCCATTCTGCAATCCGTTCACGTCATCAAATATGGCTTTGACCGTAATGGTGTTGGCAAATGTTTTCCTCTGGCCGCCCAAAGCCAATACGCCAACTATAAATATAATTATAGCTACTACAACAAAAATTCCCACTGTAACAGCCCTTGTATTTTTGTTTGATTTCATTTGTTATTGTATAAAATTATAATCATAAAAGTTTTTTACCCGTTCATCATTTGTATTAAATACCTCGTCAAAACTACCCTGGCGTGCAAATTTTCCATCCAGCAGCATAGCTATTCTATCACCCGTAACCTTAGCACAAGTCAGGTCATGGGTAATAATTATGGAAGTTGTATTGAACCGTTCCTGTACCCGGTTAATAAGATCGTTAATCTCATTACTTGTTATGGGATCAAGTCCGGCAGTAGGTTCATCATAAAGCATGATCTCAGGTCGAAGAATAAGAGTACGTGCGATACCTATTCTTTTTCTTTGACCACCTGACAATTCAGAAGGCATCTGATCGATGGTCTGAGACAAGCCAACGGCATCAAGAACTGTTTTTATGGTTTCAATAACCTGCTTTCTTTTTAAATCCTTTTTATGACGAACGAGAGGGAATTCAAGGTTCTCTCTTACGGTCATGCTATCATAAAGAGCACTGTTTTGAAATGAGAAGCCAATTTTAAGTCTTAGCTGTTGCAATTCCTTATCCGTTAAATGATCCACCCGCTGTCCCAATACATTAACACTACCTGAATCCGGCTTCAGTAATCCTGAAATGATCTTTATCAAGACAGATTTCCCCGTTCCTGACCT
>JBJMLT010000028.1:0-12257 GCA_045805165.1 Flavisolibacter sp. | reverse complement strand
TTAGTTAATAAGCCTGCCAGGTCGCCGGGCTTTTCAATTACAGGACCAGAAGTTTCCTTGATATTTACTCCCAGCTCATTTGCAACAATGCGTGAAAGCGTTGTTTTACCCAATCCGGGAGGACCATGAAAAAGTATGTGGTCCAAAGCCTCTCCCCTGATCTTAGCAGCTTTAATAAAAATGATGAGATTTTCGATGGTTTGCTTTTGTCCTGAGAACTCATTTATCTGTCTGGGACGTATATTATTTTCAAATTCCTTTTCTGCAGCAGACAAGGCATCTTTTTCAGAACTGAGATTTGAATTTAGCATAGTTGAATTCCTGTAAAGCTAAGGGTTTTAGCAAAGTAATTTGCATAACAAATGCTTAAATGATGAAGTACATTTGATTCTTAAATTAATGTAAATGAACATTGGAGTACTAGGCACGGGCAACGTTGGTGAAGCCATTGCAACCGCTTTAATTGAAAAGGGCCACCAGGTAAAAATGGGCAGTCGTACTGCAGCTAATGAAAAAGCCACCAACTGGATAAAAAAGGCAGGCAAAAATGCATCGCAGGGAACATTTAATGAAGCAGCAACATTTGGCGAATTGCTGTTTTTATGTCTTAATGGTACACATGCGATTGATGCAATACAATCTGTGGAATTGCAAAATGTAAAAGGGAAAATTATAGTAGACATAACGAACCCGCTTGATTTTTCTCATGGAATGCCTCCAACGATATTGGATGAATACAGTATAAAATCATTAGGCGAGCATATTCAGGACGAACTTCCGGCCTCTTATGTTGTTAAAACACTTAATACCGTCAATTATAAGTTAATGGTAGATGCCAGAGAGGTAAATAAAGGAGATCATCATCTTTTCATTTGCGGGAATGATTCTGATGCAAAGAACAAAATAAAACACTTCCTCGTTGATAATTTTCATTGGAAGCCTGATCATTTTATTGATCTCGGCCCCATTCAAAACGCCAGATGTATAGAAGCTATAGTTCCATTCTGGGTATGTGTATGGCAGGCATTGGAAACGCCGTTGTTTAATTTCAAGATCGTTCACCAGGAGACAAAAGGCTAGGAGATAATAGAGGTTAAATGCTCATCTTCCATATTTATATAAGACGATGAATTAACATTCAGATATGTTATAGCATCTTTATGCTATATACTCACCAAGAATTTGATAATAATTTAGGATGCCTTTTTTAGGCATCCTAAATTTTATGAATAAATCGATTACTAATACTATCCTGTTTATTTCTCTTTCACTTGTGTTGGTTTCCTGTGATATGTGTGGTAAAGTTTTGGACTGCCCCGGATTTGATGAAAATGCATTTAAAGAATGGTTTCCTTATAAGGATAAAGATGAATTAATATATGCGAATCAGGCAAATCTGAAAGATACTTTTACATTATCTGCAAGTAAACCTTCAGAACCATATACATCCCGTATTCATAGCTGTAATTCAGGCCATTTATTTTTATCAAAAGAGAAAGTTAATTCAAATTATAAAATGAAGATTGAATTGCAAATATTGCAAATTCCTTCAGGTAATCAGGGAAAAAATGTTCAATTATCATTTAAAGCCTGTAACGTAGATTGCTTTGAACTCTCAGATACTGGCTTCAGGGAAATAAATATAAATTATGTACATACAACTATTGAACACCTGTCTACATTAACAAGTGGCAATTCAACCTTCAATAATGTTATTGCAGCTGAGATAGATACATCAAATTGGAAAAATATTCCTATTTATAAAATATATTATTGCAAATATGTTGGCTTAATAGGCTATGAAGAATACCCTTCTTTAAAAAGATGGATTAAAGAATGATTTACTGTTATCAAAGCTAAATTCCTTGTCAACCTGTCACCTTACTAATTCCCTCCACATTTTTCATCATATCCAAAATAAGATCCGGATCAGGGCAGTTGGAAAGATATTTTTCACGTTCAGAATATTTACATACACCAGGATAATCGCCTTCCATTCCTTCCATATCCAATATTATCTGAAAATGCAAATGTGGAGGCCATTGTCCATTTTCGAATGGAATTCCGAATTCAGTAAATACATCTCCCTTTTTGATACTATTTCCTACTTGCAGGTTTTTTAAAGAATTAAGGCTAAGATGTCCATACAGGGTATAAAATGAAAAATCCTCAAGACGGTGAGATAAGATAATCGTTGCCCCATAATCTCCTAATAAATTATTGAAAGCAAAGCTGTGAACAATTCCATCAAGGGGCGCCATTACATAAGTATACGGCTTACCCCAAATATCAATACCTAAATGTAACCGTCTGGGCTCCTCGCCATTTTCGGAGTCAAACAGACGACTTCTGTCATATATGGTTCTGTGTTCATTGTAACCTCCAATTCCATATATGGCATCTGAAGTCTGCAACTTACTATTGATATATTTTATAAATAAGGAAGTATTATTTAGAATATCCGGAGTAAGCTCTTTGTTTTTGTCAGTAAAATCCAAAAGTAATAATTTGTCAGTTCCTTCAAAAGGAACGACCGGGTGAAACTGGTACTGCCTTAGCCGTTCTTCAAAATTCTTTGCCTTCATTTGTCTGAATTAATAACTTAGTGGTTATCCAACTCAAAACTAAATCAAAGTAGTATGATGAAACGTATGATTGCTTTTGCGGTGCTTGTTATAAGTGTTGCTGTTAATGCCCAAAATACTCCATTATGGCTTCGATATCCGGCTATTTCACCAGATGGTAAAACGATAGTATTTAGCTATAAAGGCGATTTATATAAAGTGCCTGCTTCCGGGGGCGAAGCGTATCCGTTAACGATTAATGAAGCCTATGATTATATGCCTGTATGGAGCCATGATGGTAAATGGATCGCATTTGCCAGTGACAGATATGGAAATTTTGATGTTTACATTATGCCTTCCACTGGCGGTGAAGCAAAAAGGTTGACCAATCATTCAGCCAATGATTATCCATATGATTTTACCTCTGACGATAAAAAAGTATTATTCGGTACCAACCGCAATGATATATATACATCGGCCCGCTTTCCGCTACGTGGTTTGTTTCAAAAGCTGTACGAAGTTCCAATTACCGGAGGCCGCTCGGTTATGTATCTATCTGCAGGTTCAGAATTTGCCAGATTTAATAATAAAGGTGACAAATTACTTTTCCAGGACAGAAAAGGATATGAAGATGCCTACAGAAAACATCACACTTCCGCAGTAACACGAGATATATGGATATATGATGCTAAAAAAGACGACTACACGCAGGTGTCTACTTTTGAAGGAGAAGACAGAGAGCCTGTATGGGGAGGTGATGACAATACTTTTTATTACCTGAGTGAAAAAAACGGATCTCAGAATATTTATAAAGGATCAATCGACACAAAAGATGCCGTACAAATAACTAAATTAAAAGATAATCCTGTGCGGTTCCTTACCCGGTCTAAAGAAGGAACTTTTTGCTTTACCTACGATGGTGAGATCTATACCATGAAAGATGGCGGTTCACCAGAAAAAGTTAAAATCAGCATTAATACAGATATACGTGGCAATGATGAAAAAATATTGCCAATCAATTCCAATGTTACACAAACAGCATTATCACCTAATGGAAAGGAAATTGCTTTTGTAGTACGGGGTGAGGTATTTGTAACATCTGTAGAAACCGGAATTACAAAAAGGATAACCAATACTCCGCAACAGGAAAGATCCGTTGTGTTTAGTCCGGATGGGCGCTCGCTATATTATTCCACTGAACGAGGCAATAGCTGGGATATTTACAAAGCCAGTATTGAGCGTAAAGAAGAACCTTACTTCTATACATCTACTGTGGTTAAAGAAGAACCAGTGATTGCAACGGAAGCAGATGAATTTCAACCGGAACTATCTCCAGATGGAAAAGAGATCGCTTACCTGGAAGAAAGAAATATATTAAAGGTTTATAACCTGGGTACCAAAAAGAGCAGAACAATAGTACCCAAAGGAATCAATTTTTCATATGCTGACGGAGATCAGAACTACAAATGGTCACCTGATGGAAAATGGCTTGCTTTTACATCTGATGAAGGCAGATGGAATGCAGCTGAGATAGCACTAATGAAAGCTGATGGCAGCGGACAAAGAATGAACCTGACACAGAGTGGATTTTATGATGGCGATCCTAAATGGGCTTTTGGCGGTAAAGCATTATTGTGGGCAACAGACAGGGATGGGAAAAAGCCTTTAGCTAATCAAGGCGCGAGAGAAGTAGATATCTATGCCATGTTCTTTGACCAGGATGCCTATGATAAATTCAAGCTTACGAAAGATGAATTTGCGCTGCTGAAAGAAAAAGAGGATAAAGACAAAGACGCAGCAAAAAAAGATACGAGCTTAAAGATCAATCCACCAACGAAATCCTGGGAACCGTTATTTGAAGGGCTGGATAACCGAAAGATCCGTATTACAATTAATTCTGGCAATATATCAGATTATTTAATGAGCACCGATGGTGAAAAATTATTTTTCACCGCAAGGATGGAAAAAGGCTATGATCTGTGGATGACCAATCCAAGGACTAAAGAAACGAAATTGGTTGCCAAGCTGGATGGAGGACCTGCAGGTCTTGATGTAAGTAAAGATGGCAAAACCATATTTGTTGTAAGTGATGGAAAGATAATGAAAGTAGATATTGAGAGCGGCCGCCCTTCTCCTGTAACAGTAAATGGAGAAATGGTACTAAGATCGAATGATGAAAGAGCGTATATTTTTGATCATGCCTGGAGGCAAGTTTCTAAAAAGTTCTATGATCCGAATATAGGAGGAGTAAACTGGAAAATGTATCATGATGTTTATGCTAAATTCTTGCCGCACATTAATAACAATTATGACTTCCAGGAATTATTAAGTGAAATGCTGGGTGAGCTGAATGCTTCACATACAGGTGGCAGATATGCTCCGCCACAAATAAATACAGATGCTACTGCCAGCCTTGGAATGTTGTATGATGAAACATTTGATGGCAATGGACTGAAAGTAATGGAAGTTCTGGAAGGCGGTCCATTTATTAATGCCAAAACAAAGATCCATAAAGGAGTTATCATTGAAAAGATCAATGATGAAGAGATCACCAACAGTTTTGATTGGGCAAAGCTTTTGAACAGAAAAGCAGGGACTAATGTGCTGCTTAGTCTCTATGATCCTGAAACAAAACAACGGTGGGATGAAACTACAAAACCTATAACACAGGGAGAGGAACAAGCACTATTATATAAACGCTGGGTAAATAACAATAGAAAAAAAGTGGATGAATTATCAGGTGGTAAAATTGGCTATGTACACATCCAGGGTATGAATGATAATAGTTATAGAACAGTTTATGAAGATGTTTTGGGAAAAGCTGCGGGAAAAGAAGCTTTAATTGTAGATACCCGTTTTAACGGTGGCGGATGGCTGCATGATGATCTTGTTACTTTCTTAAGCGGTAAAAGATACTTAAGCTTTTCACCACAAGGAGTTATTCCTACATCGGGAGAGCCCTTTAATAAATGGACAAATCCTTCAACGGTAATTATGAGTGAAAGCAATTATTCCGATGCATTTATTTTTCCTTATGCTTATCATAGCCTGGGAATTGGTAAAACTATAGGCATGCCAGTAGCTGGAACCGGAACTGCGGTATGGTGGGAGACACAGATTGACCCAACACTTGTATTTGGCATTCCCATGATAGCTACAATTGGCAAAGAAAAAAGACCTACGGAAAATTTGCAATTAGAGCCCGATATTAAAGTAGCAAATGATTATAAATCGATTTTAAGTGGTAAAGATCCACAGTTAGAAAGAGCGGTGAAAGAAATGCTGGAAGAGATTAAAACGAAGAAGAAAGACTTTTAAAACAATGTGCCGATGTGACAATGGATTGCGGATTTTAGATTTACGATTTACAAATTACGAATTACAATTTGCTGAGTGTGTAAGATGCAAATTTTGTAATTAAGATTTTTTAAGTGAACGATTGGTAATGATTTATTGATCTTATGCCAATTTAAAATCTAAAATCTGCAATCTTAAATCTTAATTATAGTTCAATGTGTGTGCGTAGGGCAAAAATATGAATGGGCCCTCGATCTTTGTTGTAGGCTGGATTTATAGCAAACTGATAGTCAGGAGAAACTTGCAAATGATCTCCAAAAAAAGAGAAACGGTAATATATTTCTGTAATGACCTCCGAACCATAATTTAACTGACCATCACCGATTATAAATCCATAGCCCCCTGATGCCAGATAATTTCTGTGTGGTTTGGAAATTCCATTTATAACTACACCCATTCCCAAAACATTACTATGGTCAGGATTATTTTTACTGTACTGAACTCCTAAATTAACAGACCGGTCAATTTCCGTATAGGCCCAGGTTTCATTTTTACCATCATTCCAGCTAATCCTGGCAAAGCCTCCCCAATATTTATTGAATTGCTGCGAACCGTTTATTACCCATCCCCATTTATGGTTTTTATAATTTGCTGTTGTAGTTATGTCCGGATCAGTAACATTATTTTTAACCGCCAGATCATAATTACCCATATGTGCCTTATTTAAAAAAGCAGTTAACTGCAATTGTCCCGGATTACCTTTTAATAAATGAAAATGGGTTATTTCAAATTGGGTTGCAAATGCATTGTTTATATGCGTGTCAAAATTTAAGGAATTGGCTACAGCCGGCTCCAGAGTAAAAGCTAAAGCAGCACGCCAGTTTTTATTTTTCCATTCACTTCCTATTCCCCAGGTATATCCCCTTGTATCTGCAGCATAATCCCACGCACCAGCACTCATAAAGCTCCAATTCATAAACTGACTTCTTGGATCGTGATTATAGGGATTGCCATCGAATTTATCGGCAAGACAAAATCTTCCACCATAAAAACTTATAAAATCAGTAGGATAAAAACCTCTAACCAGGTTTGGATTATCTTCAACATATACAGACTCAGTATGATGTAAAGGCATTCTTTCTTCAAATAAGAGACGGGCCAGATAAATAGTAGGTTTTGGATTGCCTACCCTGAATATTTCACCATTTGGAAAGCCTGCCATTCCTGTTGTACTACTTAAACCCACTCCTCCTGCAACTTCAGGATTGATTATAATAATTCCGGATTTCCATGGCCTTATTGCAAAAAATAAAGTATTAGTAAGGCTTGATGCTATTTTTTCATCTGAGACAAAACTGTTAACCCCTTCATAAGGTGACTTGAATTTTGGATGGTATTGAGATATGGTAGTTGATTGAGAATGAAAGCTGATCAAAGATGAATCCTTCTGCGCATAGCCATAAGAGTTTATAAACCATATTAAGAAAACTGTACTAATTCCATTCAATAGTTTCATTATAATGCATCATTAAGACAGCAAAATTAAAAAACAAAAGTGTGGATACTTTTGCTGTCTTTGCCTCTATGTTGCATTTATCCAATAAATATCATATAACAATATTAACCATCTTGCCTTTTACAAAAATGATCTTCTTCGGTTCTTTACCTTCGATCCATTTCTGAATTACATTATTTCCCAACACTATTTTTTCTACCTGCACCTGAGTGGCATTAAGATCAATATTTATTGTAGTCCTCATTTTACCATTTACTGAAATTGGATATTCCTTTTCACTTTCAATAAGATATTTTTCTTCCAGTAATGGATACCGGGCATCAATAATTGTAGTTTTATTTCCCACTAAATGCCAAAGTTCTTCAGCTATATGAGGGGCATAAGGGGCTAGCAGGATTATCAATGGTTCCAGAACAGCTTTTTTGTGACATTTAAGGTCTGTTAATTCGTTTACACAAACCATAAATGCACTAACAGACGTATTAAAGGAAAACCGTTCCGTATCTTCCTCAATCTTTTTAATAGTTTTATGTAATGCTTTTAATTCCTGTGGAGTTGCATTATCATTTGTAACAATCAGGCCTTTCTGTTCATCTGCAAATAATCTCCATAATTTTTTAAGGAACCGGTGAACTCCTTCAATGCCTTTCGTATCCCACGGCTTATCCTGGTCAATAGGGCCTAAAAACATTTCATACATTCTGAAAGTATCGGCACCATATTTCTCTACTACGTCATCAGGATTAACTACATTAAAATATCTTTTGCTCATTTTTTCAAGCCTGGCGCCTGTTATATAAGAACCTTCTCCTCTTTCACCATTAGAAGGAACGTAAAGAGACCCATCTTCCAAAATGAAGGATGCATTTTTAAATTCAGGCTTCCAGCTAATAAATTTATCCATGTTCAGTTCCAGATCGTCCACGATGCTTACATCAACATGCAATTCATCTGTTTCATACTGATCTTTAATTCCTGCAGATACAAACTTATTTGTGCCCCTTATGCGATATACCAATCGTGAATCCCCGCCAATTTTTCCCTGGTTTAACAATCGTCTGTATGGCTCGTCAAAAGATATATATCCGAGATCAAACAAAGCTTTTGTCCACATACGGCTATAAAGCAAATGTCCTACAGCGTGTTCTGTACCACCAACATAAAGATCAACCTGATTCCAATAGTCACTCCATTTTTTATCGCAAAACTCATTCTCATTCTGTGGGTCCATATATCTCAGGAAATACCATGAAGACCCTGCATAACCGGGCATTGTATTCGTTTCCAGATCCTGATTTTTCCATTCAGTAACATTAGCTAATGGGCCTTCACCTTCAGGACCCGGCTTATAGCTTTTTACGTAAGGAAGCTCTAATGGCAATTCACTTTCATCAAGAGGATAAGCAATGCCATCGATCCATTTAATTGGAAAAGGCTCTCCCCAATAACGCTGACGGCTAAAAGCAGCATCACGGATCTTATAATTGACTTTCCTATTTCCTATTTTTAATTCTTCAAGTTTATTAATAACTATCTCAATAGCATCTTTCATTACAATTCCGTCCAGAAAACTGCTGTTAGATAATTTTGCCTCTTTAGTGGGATTAGCTTCAATTCCATTATATGCGTCTCCAATAATATTGGTGACTGGAAGATTAAAATGCCGGGCAAACTTATGATCTCTTTCGTCCCCACTTGGCACTGCCATTATAGCTCCTGTTCCATAACCAGCCAATACATATTCGGAGATCCATATAGGAATCAGACTATTATTGAAAGGGTGAACTGCATAAGCACCTGTGAATACACCGCTTATTTTTTTCTCCGCCATCCGTTCCCTTTCGCTTCTGCTTTTAACATAAGTTATATATTGTTCAACCGGTGTTCTTTGCTCTGATGATGTTATTTTTTCAACCAGTTCATGTTCCGGGGCAATGACCATAAAGTCCACTCCAAAAATAGTATCAGGTCTTGTAGTATATACTTCAAGAGCGTATGTAGATTGATGTATGGCAAAAGATATTTCCGCTCCTGTGCTCTTTCCAATCCAGTTGCTTTGCATTTCTTTCATGGCTTCACTGTACTCTACAGTTTCAAGGGATTTAAGCAAGCGATCAGCATATTCAGTAATTCGCAGATACCATTGCCTGAGTTTTTTCTTAATAACCGGATGTCCGCCGCGTTCACTTACACCATTAATTACTTCATCATTTGCCAGCACAGTACCTAAAGCTTCGCACCAATTCACTTCTCCAATTCCACAATAGGCAAGGCGGTACTCCATTAATATGGATTGCTGAATCTTAAAGTTGAAGGACTTCCAATCATTGGATGTGAAGGTTGTAGAAAGGGAATCAGAGATCCGGAATTGGGAATTGGGAATAGGATGATCTTTGTTCCCTTCTTTTTCAAATATTTTTATAAGATCATTTATATTTTCAGCCTTATCTGTTTTCCTGTTATACCACGCATTAAATAATTGAAGAAATATCCATTGGGTCCATTTGTAATATTTGGGATCAGAAGTATTTACTTCACGGCTCCAATCGAATGAAAAGCCTATTTTGTCAAGCTGACCTCTGAAAGTGTAAATGTTTTTTGCTGTACTTTCAGCGGGATGAACTCCATGTTCTATAGCGTATTGTTCTGCCGGAAGGCCAAAAGCATCGTAACCCATGGGATGCAATACATTAAAGCCCTGCAACCTTTTAAATCTTGCATATATATCTGAAGCAATATAACCCAGAGGATGACCAACATGCAATCCTGCCCCGCTAGGATAAGGAAACATATCCAATACGTAATATTTTGGCTTAGACGATTCATTTAAAACTTTATAAACCTCATCATCTATCCATTTCTTTTGCCACTTTTTTTCAATACTTCTGAAATTATATTCCATTCAACAAATAGGGATTTAAAGTCTGATTTCTTATTATGAGTTGCCTTATAATATAAAAATCTTATATTATTTATAAGGCCTTTTACCTTTTAAACTAACAATATTCAAAGGCGCCAACCGTTAGGGAAGAGCAAAAATAACGCATCAGCCGTTTAAATCTTTGCAAAAGCTATCTGTTAATCCGTATACAAACCATCAAACCTTTATTTTTGTTCACCTTATTAAACATATTTGAATGGCACAAACCAACAAGTCATCAGCCAGGCGTGGTAAACCTTCTTATGTAATGTCCATTATAGGCGTGACGCTTGTATTATTTCTGCTCGGTATTGTAGGATGGTTAACGATAAATTCCCGCAAGCTGATAGAATACTTTAAGGAAAGTGTAGAAGTGCACGTGTATTTAAGGCCAAATGTGCCAGACAGCAGCCGGATTAACCTTCAAAACTATATAGCTTCCCAGCCCTACACGAAAAGCTGGAAATATACAGATAAAGAAACCGCAAAGAAAGAATGGATGAAGACCGGAGGTGAAGATTTTACACCTTTTTTAGAAAATAGCTTATTGCCTACAAGCATTGATTTTAAATTGAAGGCAGCTTACCTTGATTCAACACAGTTGAATTCAATTAAAGCAGATATTTCACAAAATCCAATCGTTGAAGATGTTAAATATCCAAATGCAGTGGTAAACTCAATGCAACATAATTTTCAGGTCATCAACCTTGTATTAGGTGTTATAGCTATTTTAATTGCAATAATGGTAATAATATTAATAGATAATACCATCCGTTTGGCCATGTTCAGCAACAGGTTCCTGATCAAGACCATGCAAATGGTTGGTGCAACCAGGTGGTTCATTGCACGTCCGCTAAACATGCGAGCCATTATAAATGGAGCTATTAGCGGAGCTATTGCAATGGCTTTGGTTTATGGAGTTATTCTTTTAGCAGAAAGAATTTTACCTGATATTACAGCGCTTCAGGATTCCAGGCTGCTTATTATATTATTCATAGTATTAGTAATAATTGGAATTACCATTACCGTTTTCAGCACTTACAGAAGTGTATTAAAATACCTGAAAATGAAACTGGACGACCTTTATTGATATTCTTTAGTAATTTGGCGGCCCTAATTCAAGGCTTATCAGTTAAATAATTATATGAAAGCAAAAAAAACTACAAATGTAACTACAACCTCATCTACTAAAAAGCCTTCCTCTACTGGCATAGGTTCTTTATTTGATAAAGAAAATTACAAGTGGATGCTGATTGGGTTAGGGGTAATGCTTTTGGGTTGGATATTAATGTCAGGAGGGGGAAGTAAAGATCCTAATATCTTTAATAAAAATGAAGTATACAGCCCTGTAAGAATAACCATTGCTCCTATTCTGATTGTTGCCGGATTGGCCATTGAAGTTTTTGCACTCTTAAGGAATCCCAAAAAAGGTTAATTCGGTAATATATCATCATGACGATTTTACAAGCCATTATTATTGCCATAGTGGAAGGACTAACTGAGTTTTTACCAGTTTCATCTACAGGCCACATGATCATTGCCAGTTCTTTATTAGGTATAGCGTCAAATGATTTCACAAAATTATTTGAAGTTGCCATCCAGCTGGGTGCAATTCTGGCTGTTGTTGTTCTATATTGGAAAAAATTCTTTGACTTTTCAAGGTGGCAGTTTTATATGAAGCTAATTATAGGAGTTATACCAGCCCTGTTATTAGGCTTCTTATTCAGTGATAAGATCGATAGATTACTTGAAAGTCCAACAACGGTCGCAATTACCACATTTATTGGAGGTATCATATTAGTCTTTGTAGATAAATGGTTTTTGAATCCTAAAATCCAATCTGATTCCCAAATCAGTTATCGAAAATCGTTTCTCATAGGCTGCTGGCAGGTTATTGCAATGATCCCCGGCACAAGCCGAAGTGCAGCATCCATAATAGGAGGAATGCAACAAAAGCTAA
>JBJMLT010000027.1:0-2372 GCA_045805165.1 Flavisolibacter sp. | reverse complement strand
TGATAGAACCATTTATACTTCCCATGAAGATTTCTAACGCCTGCAGGATCTTTTGTAAAAATATTTATAATTCTCCTGCTTATTATTTTTGACGCTTCCCGCAGGTTTATAAATTTACCTGAACCAACCGGACATTCAATGGTTACCCCATCTCCATAAAATTCACCATATTTCTCCAATGCTTTAATAAGCAAAAAATTGATGGGCATCCAGACCGGACCTCTCCAATTTGAATTTCCTCCATAAAGATCAGAAGTGGAATCAGCTGGATCATATTGAATATTGTGGTCAATTCCTTCTATGGAAAGTGTTACAGGATAAAGCTGATAATATTTTGAAAGTGAACGAACTCCATTTTCAGAAAGAAATTCGTTTTCATCAAACAATTTTGTAAGTAACTGAAGCAGTTTTTCCTGATGTACCAAAGAAAGTAAAGTAATGTCTTCACTATTCTTTTCCTCATTAGGCAGATATTTTTTATTTGTAATCCTGTAATCCTTGAACCAATCCATTCTTTTCTTAAAGTCTTTTAATTGCTGGAACTTTTGATTTTTAATGACTGAAACAGCAAATAAAGGAGCTAGGCCTACAATAGATCGTATTTTAATTGGAATGTAATTATGCTCACTAATACTTATAACATCATAAAAGAAATGGTCAGCATCATTCCATAATCCCATTTCATTCAAAGCCTCGGCAATTAAAACAAAATGCTCGTAGAATTTAGTGCCTGAATCTTCAAATGACCGGTCATGCATGGCCAGTTCAAGGGCTATATCCATCATATTCAAAGCAAACATGCCCATCCAGCTTGTGCCATCTGCCTGTTCCAATTCCATATGTTCAGGTAATGCAATGCTTCTGTCAAAGGCTCCAATATTATCCAATCCTAAAAACCCTCCTTCAAATACATTGTTTTCATTTTTATCTTTTCTGTTTGCCCACCAGGTAAAATTGATAATAAGCTTTTGAAAGATCCTCTTTAAAAATTCTATATCTCCTTCCCCATTTTGATTTTTTTCAATTGAGTAGATCTGATATGCGGCAAAAGCATGTACTGGTGGATTTACATCATTAAAATTCCACTCATAAGCCGGTAACTGACCTTCAGGATTCATATACCACTCGCGCATTATTAACAATAATTGGTTCTTGGCGAATGAAGGATCTATTTTGGCTATGGCAATGCAATGGAAAGCAGTATCCCATGCCGCATACCAGGGATATTCCCATTTATCAGGCATGATGATAATATCCTGATTCTTTAAATATGGCCAGTCATTATTTCGACCGTGTAAACGAGCATCAGAGATGGGAGTAATGCCGTTGGATTTAAAAAGCCAGCGCTCTACATCGTAATGGTAATATTGCCTGTTCCATAATAAGCCTGCAAAGGCCTGTCTTTGAATATTTAATAGGTCATCATTTAGATCTTTCCCGGTTATTATTGAATAAAATTCATCTGCCTCTTCCTTTCTTTTCTGAAATAGGTCTTCAAATTCTTGTGGAAAAGGAGTTTCAAAATAAGTATTACTTAGTCTTAAATAAATGCAAGCAGATTTTCCACCATCAATGGTTAAATGATAAACCGGTGAAAATTTAGTTCCTTCTTTTTTATTCCTGATCTCTTCATATCTGTTTTTATTTATAATTGCTCCATGAAAAGCATCTTTTGTGAAATCTGAATTATTTCTGCCGCCAAATAATAGATTAAAATTGGTTTCGTTTTCTGTGAATAGCACATCATCGGGCGTTTGAAAATGTAAGTAGTAATCACCTAATCTTTCATGCCATGCATGTGCTGATTGCTCTTTATGTAGATTTATAAATGGCTTTTGTTTCAAGCCTCCGTATTGCCATCGATTGTAAAACCATAATGTGGGAAGGACAGTAATTGTTGCAGCTTCTGTAAATTGATTTTTAATTTCTATACGTATAAAAACATCCTCGCTATTATTTTTTGCATATTCAACAAATACATCAAAATATTCATTATTATCAAAAATACCTGTATCAAGTAACTCGTATTCTGCTTCGCATTTTCCCCTTCCTTTGTTTTTCTGTATAAGCTGATTATAAGGATATGCCTGTTGTGGATATTTATACAGGTACTTCATATAATAATGCGAAGGAATGTTATCCAGATAATAGTACAGTTCCTTAACATCTTCTCCATGATTTCCCTCTCCATTGGTAAGTCCGAACAGCCTCTCTTTTAATATGGGATCTTTGCCATTCCATAAGGCAAATGCAAAACATAGATTTTGAAAGTAATCAGATATCCCTGCCAATCCATCTTCTCCCCATAAATAGGTTCGGCTGCGTGCATGGTCATGTGGAAAATAATTCCAGGCATCACCATTCTCGCTGTA
>JBJMLT010000026.1:0-4037 GCA_045805165.1 Flavisolibacter sp. | reverse complement strand
TAATCTTCTCCGAGATTATTGGTATAAGCAACACCGAATTGGAGAGATTGCCCATCAACAACGTTTGAAATGATGATCTCTGCCTTTCCTGAAGTGGATTGATGAGACAATTCTTTCGTGCAGGAGAATAAAAAAAGTACAGGTAGTGCAGCGGCAATTTTCAACAGTTGCATGATCTAAGCTAAAAAATTTAGAGGGTAATCCCTTGCTTTTTCGGTTAATTAACATGTATATGACAAGGCATATAAAAAACGGTTTAAAGCCCTTTTATATTAATATCCTTTATAGCATCATTACCTGAATGATTATTGGCTTCCACTTCAATTTTATAATTGGTGGCCGCATTAGCAATAAAAGAAGTATCGAAATTAAAGGAAGCCACATCTACGTGATCTTCAATATGTATAATCTCCTGATTCGTAGTTAGATCTTCTACCCTTAAATGAACCATATGGATCTCACTGTTATCTGTAACATTAGCAAGAACATGTACTTTTTGTCCCGCTGTAAAAGATTGATTATCCAAAGGAGAACTAATGGTTATTGTAGGCACCTGGTTATCTGATTTCTTACACCCTGCCACTATAACTATTATTAGAAAAATATATAATTTCTTCATATTCCGGATTATTAATATAAACGTATATAATTAGTACGTATTTTTTTGAGAATAGTTGAAAAGTTAATAAGGAAGTCAATGGTTATTTAGTCATTAAGTTGATCCTATAAATTAAGATTGTGCTTTAAGTTATTCACGATCTCGCGTTTCCCTGATTTAACCCTTGAAGATTGGCATATTGACGCATTATCACATTGACTTATTGTATCCCTATCTTTGGCAGATGCGAATTGGAGTATTTGGGACAGGTCATTTGGGTAAGTTTCATTTAAATAACTGGAAAGAAATACCCGGAATTGAACTTGCTGGATTTAATGATATTAACGATGAAATAGCCAGCGAAGTAATTGAAAAATATGGACTTAAGCGATATATTAATGAAGACGACCTGATTGACGCCTGCGATGTTGTAGATATAGTAACCCCAACACCTTACCATTTTGCCTTATGTGAAAGAGCTATTAAAAAGGGAAAGCATGTATTTGTTGAAAAACCGATGGCCAATACAATGGCCGAAGCTAAAGAACTTGTAAAGCTGGCCAGGGAATCTAAAATAAAGTTGCAGGTAGGCCATGTTGAGAGGTTTAATCCAGCCTTTCTGGCTACTAAAGATTTACATTTAGCCCCTATGTTTATTGAGGTTCACCGCCTGGCACAGTTTAATCCAAGAGGCACAGAAGTGAGCGTGATAATGGACCTGATGATCCATGATATTGACATATTACTGAGCCTTGTAAAAAGCGATGTTCGTAATATATCAGCCAGCGGTGTTGCTGTTATGACCGATACGCCTGATATCGCCAACGTTCGCATTGAGTTTAATAATGGCTGCGTAGCCAATCTTACTTCCAGCAGGATATCTATGAAAAAGATGCGAAAAATGCGCCTATTCCAAAAAGATGCCTATATAGGCATCGATTTCCTTGAACGCAAAACGGAAGTTATAAAGCTAAAGGAGCCTGAGGATGAAAATGTATTTTCATTCGATATAGAAACCCCCAATGGAACAAAAACAATTGCTATTGCCAATCCGGAAATACCTCATGTAAATGCTATAAAAAAAGAATTGGAAGAATTTATCTATGCGATACGGAATAATAAACAACCGATTGTAAATGAAATAGATGGCTTCCGTGCTATGGAAGTGGCGCATCAGATCCTTCAAAAAATCAATCACAATCTTATTGCATCCTGATCCAATGCATGCAAAAAGATATATTTATCCATCGTGGTATGCATTTACCGATTTTATAACCACCTCACTTGCCTGGGGCATTTTTTACTTTATTCGCAAGCTGTTGCTTAATGAACCTAACAGCATAAATAATAAACTCTGGTTGGGAGTTTTATTTATTCCTGTTGGCTGGCTATTATTATATGGATTGTTAGGGAGCTATCAATCTATTTATAAAAAGTCCAGATTAATAGAATTAAGTAAAACTTTTTTCTGCAGCATTATAGGCTGTACCGTATTATTCTTTCTTTTTATTCTGGATGATGTAAACTATGATTATAATTATTATTACAGAGCATTTGCATGCTTGCTGGCCCTTAACTTCCTTATTCCTCTTGCAGGGCGTTTAATTATTTTAACCATTGCTAAAAAACAACTGAATCAAAAATCTATTTACTTCAATGCAGCAATTGTTGGAGATGTTACCAATGCTGTATCAGTATACAAGGAATCAGAAAAAAACCTTGAAGCAGAAGGATATGTGTTGAAAGGATTTATAGATTCAAAAAATAACTACCCCAATCAATCAGGCTTTCTTGCTTTATTGGGAAATATAGATGAATTAGAAACAATAATAGATAGTGAACATATAGAATTGATAGTTATAGCTTTGGATAAATCGGAACAGAAACTTATAGAAGATCTGGTTAACCGTCTTTCAGGAAAAGATATAGCTATTCGAATTAAAGCAAGCAATCTCGATATACTTTCAGGCTCGGTTAAAACAAATAATGTATTGGCACCCGTACTTATTGAAATTCATACAGGCTTAATGCCTGAATGGCAACAAAATATAAAAAGGGTCTTGGATATTGTCATTTCACTTGCCGGACTTATTCTACTGTCACCACTATTTTTATATATAGCTATCCGTGTGAAGCTTTCTTCTAAAGGGGCCATTATTTACACACAGGAAAGAATTGGAAATAAAGGCAAGCCTTTCAGAATGTTCTAGTTCAGATCTATGCATACCAATTCAGAATCGAATGGTCCGTCATTATCGTCAGATAATGACCCTCGTATTACGCCATGGGGAAAGACCATGAGAAAGTGGAGGCTGGATGAATTGCCGCAGCTTTGGAATATATTAATTGGAGAAATGAGTCTTGTTGGCCCCCGACCTGAAAGACAATATTTCATAGATATTATTACAGAACAATTCCCTTATTACAAATATCTGCTTAAGGTAAAACCAGGACTTACCTCCTGGGGCATGGTGCAATTTGGTTATGCTGAAAATATTAAAGAGCTGATAGAAAGAAGTAAGCTGGATCTGGTATATATAGAAAACATTTCGCTCATGCTTGATTTTAAAATATTGATCCACACGTTCCGGATTATATTATTGGGAAAGGGTAAATAGCAAAGCAATTCTATTATTTTTATATAATTAACCGTTTGAAGAAAAAATTCAATCCTTGAAAAAGTTTCTTATCGTTCTATTATTCCAATCTTGTATTTGCCTTTGCAAAGGACAGTACTGGCAGCAAAGAGTAAATTATATAATAGATGTAAACCTGAATGATAAAGAGAAATCTCTGGATGCTTTTGAAAAATTAACCTACCTGAATAATTCTCCGGATACGCTTTCCTTTATATGGTTCCACCTTTGGCCAAACGCTTACAAAAATGACCGTACCTCTTTTAGCGACCAGATGCTTTTGAATGGCAACACCAGCTTTTACTTTTCAGATAAAGATCAGAAGGGATACATTAACCGGCTTGATTTTAAAGTAGATGGCACCACTGCTAAAACAGAAGATCATCGGCAATATACTGATGTAATTAAACTCTTACTGCCGAAACAATTATTGCCAGGGCAACAAGTACAGATTACCACCCCTTTTCATGTAAAGCTTCCATTTAACTTTTCAAGAGGTGGATATGATTCTTCCACATTCCAAATTACCCAATGGTATCCAAAGCCGGCAGTTTATGATAGCAAGGGCTGGCATCCTATGCCTTATCTTGACCAGGGAGAATTCTTCAGCGAATTCGGAAGCTTTGATGTTCGCATTACTGTTCCAAAGGAATATACAATTGCGGCAACGGGTAATATTCAAAACCCAGCAGACACTATCGGCTCAGGAATATCTGCTACCATCACCAAAAAACTTCCTCCAAAGAAAAAACCTTTAGCTATACACAACCGGAATATTAAAAAACCAAAGCCAGTCTCCTATT
>JBJMLT010000025.1:0-2827 GCA_045805165.1 Flavisolibacter sp. | reverse complement strand
CATTTTATCGAAAGTATTAAATCTCTATCCTCAAGCATTATCATTAAAAACTTACCAATAATTTTTAGTAAGATCAGATACCCAGTTTGGCTGCCGTATTGTTCCTTTAGGTTGAAATTGACGAAATACAGGTTTAATATCTAAAACCGGAGTACCATTTATCGCATCCAGATATTTCACTTCCAGAATTCTTCCTTTGTGGCTAATAAGTTCTACAGTGCACAGGCCAAGACAGTTTGGTCTGTCCTTATTTCGCTGAGCAAAAATACCGTTAACAGGATAATTGGGATTGCCTCTTGGCCTTCTTGCATATTCTATTTTATCTGAGGGTAGCTTATCAAAATAATAAATGATGTCCAGATGTGAAAAATCACCTATGTTATCAAAAGCAATATCAGGAATTGAATTATCCAGAATAATTTCAGAAATGATGTTTCCCCAATTATCATCAATGGGTTCCTTCCTGGAATTCCTGACTATAGCCACAGACTTTAAATTTATTTTCATAAGCTATGAAGTTTATAAAAAACTTTTACTTATTAATTCATTTATGCATAAACGTACAATTATTCCACCGCCTTTCGTTTCAAAAGAGAACGGATTGATAAATTCAGCTATATTGTTTATCCAATAGCGCTATACAAGGAAACAGAGCCAATTCAATAAATTTAAATATAGCTTTCCATGAAGATTGTAATACTTCTTTTTGATAATTATACAGCATTAGATATAGTAGGTCCTTATGAAGTTTTGGCCAGGATACCGGATTCGGAAATACTTTTCGTGGCAGAGAAAAAAGGAATCTATAAAGACCGGTATGGACTGGGTCTTTCTGTTGAACATTCTATAGATGAAATTTCATCCGCCGATGTATTATTAATTCCTGGTGGCGGTGGTATAAATGAATTAGTGGAAAATCATAAAATATTGGATTGGGTAATTGAAATGGATAAGCATACTGAATGGACTACTTCTGTATGTACAGGATCGTTATTATTGGGAGCAGCAGGTCTTTTAAAAAATAAAAAAGCAACTACATATTGGAAACGAATCAGCCAACTGAAAGAATATACTGCTGTGCCTGTAGAAAGTAGATATGTTCAGGATGGAAAAATAATTACGTCAGCCGGAGTTTCTGCAGGTATAGACATGGCTCTGTTCCTGGTCTCAAAAATGTTGGGTGAAAAAACAGCTAAAGCTATACAGGTTCAAATAGAATACGACCCTATGCCTCCTTTCGGATCAATAAATAGCAAAAATGTTTCTACAGACATACTTGATCTTGTCATTAATGCGCCTGGAAAGTTAAATAAGCATAATTAGAGCATACAGTTGACAAGCTAGAAGCTAATAGTTAATAGCTAGCAGCTTCTCCTCACGCATTACCATTTATTCCTTACATTGTATATGCATGGATGTGCCGGTAAATCAATTAGAGCAGCTACGTCTTTATTTTTCTTCAGGCTCTACGCGTCCCTACCAGTTTAGACGTACTCAATTGGTGAAATTAAGACAGGCTATTCTGGACCATGAACAGGAACTTCATACCGCATTGTTCAATGACCTTAAAAAAAGTCCTGAGGAAAGCTGGGTAACTGAAACAGGCTTTTTGATCGCTGAGATCAACCATGCCATTCGCCATTTACATAAATGGATGAAAAGAAAGAAAGTGCCGACCAATCTTCTCAACTTTCCAGGTAAAAGTTATATTTATAAAGAGCCATTGGGAGTTGTATTGATCATTGGTGCATGGAATTACCCCTTGCAATTATTGTTAGCTCCCATGGTTGGCGCTATAGCTGCCGGTAATTGTATAGTGTTGAAGCCTAGTGAATTTTCCACAGCTACCGCAGCAATAATACAAAAGATCATTTCAGAGACATATTCTCCTGATTATATATTTAGTGTCCAGGGGGCAGGTGCTGAAGTTGTACCTGGAATGATGGATCAATTCCGTTTTGATCATGTTTTTTATACTGGCAGTACTGCTGTTGGAAAGATTATCTATGAAATGGCAGCTAAGAAGTTGGTGCCTGTAACACTCGAAATGGGAGGTAAAAGTCCATGTATCGTAGAATCGGATGCGAATATAAAAGTAGCAGCCCGTAGGATCGCTGTTACTAAATTCTCCAATGCCGGACAAATGTGCATTGCTCCTGATTATGTATTGGTACACCAGTCGAAAAAGCACGAATTGCTCAATGCATTAAAGAATTCCATTAATGAATTTTATTCTTCCGATGCTTCAAAGAGCGCTGATTATGGCAAGGTCATTAATGAAAGGCAATTTAGTAGACTGATCAAATATTTAAAAGAAGGAAACATTGTTTTTGGAGGTAACTATAATGCGGAAGCTCAATTTATTGAGCCGACTATTTTAGATAATGTATCCATGGAAACAGGGGTTATGATTGATGAAATATTTGGTCCGATACTTCCCATCATTTCTTATAATACATTCGAAGAAGCCAGGTCTGTTATTGACCATAATCCAAATCCTCTTGCTCTATATGTATTTACGGAAAGTAAGCAAAAGGAAAGTAGGTGGATCGATTCTATTGCCTTCGGCGGCGGTTGTGTGAATAATGCTTCCTGGCATTTTACTAATTATAACCTGCCATTTGGAGGCCGTGGTAATAGTGGTATTGGAAGTTACCATGGGGAGCACTCTTTTAACCTTTTCAGCCATCATAAATCTATAATGAAGACACCAACATGGTTTGATCCGAAAGTAAAATATCCCCCTTTTAAGGGAAGATTGAATCTGTTTAAGAGGATCATTAAATAATTAAATCAGCTAATTAGCTAATCAGCTAACCAGCTAATT
>JBJMLT010000024.1:0-2539 GCA_045805165.1 Flavisolibacter sp. | reverse complement strand
CTTGATTATTCAAGGATCGGCAGCAAAAAAGAATTGGAGGAAATTGATTGCAATAAAATGCTAGGGGAAGTACTTGAAGATATTGATACGGCAATAAATGAAACAGATGCAAAAATTATAGCCGGCCCTTTACCGGTTATCCGGGGCTACCGGACAGAGTTCAAACAACTTTTTCAGAATCTTGTTATAAATGCCATCAAATTCAGAGGAGAAGGCATGGCTCCGGCAATAAAGATCTCCGCCCAAAGAAAAGACGTGTATTGGGAATTTACATTCACGGACAATGGGATTGGAATACCCCAGGAGCATAATGAACGAATTTTTATTATTTTTCAACGATTGCATAACAGGACGGAATATCCGGGCTCAGGTATCGGCTTGTCTCATTGTAAAAAAATAGTGGAGTTACACAAAGGAAGGATCTGGGTGAAATCCACGCCCGGAAAAGGAAGCACGTTTTATTTTACCATTCATGAAAACAACATCTCATGAGATCAAAACTAAATTACGTACTGGTCATCGATGATGATGAACCAACAAACTATTTTAACCAGATGATCATAGAAGAATCTGGCTGTGCCGAGCATATAAAAGTTGTCCAAAGCGGGCAGGAAGCGCTTAATTATCTTACAGAGGCACAGGGTGGGGGCCAGGACAAAAACTTTCCCTGTCCCGACCTCATATTTCTTGACATCAATATGCCGGCTATGGACGGATGGGAGTTCCTTGATCAATATAAACAACTTGAGAAGGAGCACCGCGATAAAAGCATAATCATTATGTTAACCACTTCCATCAATCCTGATGATAAAGCAAAAGCACATAAAATGCCTGAAATTGCGGGTTTTGAAACGAAGCCCTTAACAAGAGAAATGATCGATAGAATAGTAAAAGAACATTTTGCATCTAATCCTAATATCCATAATCAATTATCCTTATAGGCGCTGCCGCATCAAATAGACTATGAAAACCAAAACTAAAAAAGGAGACAGGTATAATTATCGTATCCATGCAAAAAAGGAAACGGGAAAGATTTTCTCCTGTCTTTTCTTATTTTTTTTGCAGGCTCTTTCTTTTTTTGCATTTTCCCAAAGGCAACATGTCCAATTCGAGCACTTAGGGACCGATGCCGGACTGTCTCAAAATAATGTGCTCTGCATGCTCCAGGACAGCCGCGGATTTATGTGGTTTGGCACCGGCGACGGACTGAATAAATACGATGGCTATAATTTTACCGTGTATAAAAATGATCCGAAAAACCCGCACAGCCTTAGCAATAATTATATTCGGGGAATTGCCGAAAGTAAAAACGGTGATTTGTGGATGGCGACATTAGGTGGCGGCTTATGCCGGTATGACCGTATAAAGGACCAGTTTACCAGTTACCAGTACAATCCCAAAAACAAAAATAGCATCTCTCTTGACCAGACCAGTGTTGTCCTGGTAGATAGCAGGGGCAAAGTGTGGATTGGTACGATCGATGGCCTGGATATGTTCGACCCTGAAAAAAATCTATTTACATCCTTTAAGTACAACTCAAAAGACAATACTAGTCTCGGCGGTGAATATGTAAAAGCTATTCTGGAGGATAGCCATCATGACCTGTGGATAGGCACAGCAACGGGAGGCCTCAATTTATTTAACAGGGCAACCAGGACCTTCATCCGTTTTCGGCACGATGAGCAGAATAATAAGACAATTGGCAGCAATAATGTTTCGGTGCTCTTTGAAGACAGTAAACGCCGTTTATGGGTTGGAACAGATGCAGCCGGACTGGACCTGTTTAATAGAGACAAAAGAGAATTTTATCATTTGAGACATAACAGCAACAATGCAAATAGTTTAGTTAATAATACAGTCCGGGCTATTCAGGAGGATAATAAAAACAACCTTTGGATCGGCACCGAAAATGAAGGCGTAAGTATTTTCAATCCTGAAAAGAACATCTTTTACTCTTGTCAAAATGATGAGGTTGACAATTCCACCCTTGGCAGCAATTCCATCAATTTTATTTACAGGGATACGAAAGCTAATTTATGGCTGGGCACCTTCAATACCGGAATCGACCTGCTTAATCTGGATGCCAGCAAATTTGCCCATTACAAGCACAAGTCTTTAAAAAACAGCCTTAGTAATAATCACGTGCTTTGTTTCCATGAAGATTCCAGGAAGAACGTTTGGATAGGAACAGATGGGGGAGGACTGGAATTATTTGATCCTCAATCCGGGAATTTTTACCATTACCGCCATGAAAAGAACAACCCAAAAAGCATTTGCGGAGACAATGTACTATGTGTGGAAGAAGATAGCAGGGGCAATTTATGGATAGGCACCTGGGGTGAAGGAATAACGGTTTTCAACAAGGCCCGAAATACATTTCACCACTTCAAAAATGATCCTGCTAATCCTTTCAGTTTGAGTAATAATAACGCCTGGACTATTTTGGAAGACAGGGAGAAAAATATCTGGGTCGGAACCTACGGGGGCGGATTAAATTTATTCAATCCTGATAATAATTCTTTTTCAAGCTATCAACTCG
>JBJMLT010000023.1:0-5112 GCA_045805165.1 Flavisolibacter sp. | reverse complement strand
GCATGAAAATATGGAACGTTTAAAAAAGTTATTAAACACAAACTTTCTTAGTGGAATAAATGGTGTTTTAAATCCCTCATTAATTCCGGATCCTTCTTCAAATGAGTAAATGGATTGTAATCGATGGAACATAGGTTTTTCAAGGGGCACGAATATAAAATATCCTTAATTAAAAGTTATAAGAATCTAAAAAATTTCAATTTTATGACAATAGAAAAGGATTAGAAAAATGCCCCTTATTCTACTTCCGGTAAAATTTCAATAGTAAAGCAGGCAAAAGAACAAGGTTGGCAATGGTTGCTGTTACCAGCGTTATAGAAGTTAACCATCCAAGGGCCTGTGTTCCTCCAAAGCTGCTGAAGCAAAATATAATAAAGCCTGCTATCAAAACGATCGAAGTATATACAATGCTTATTCCGGTGGAATGTATGGTTTCAATTACTGTTTTTTGAGGATCTCCTATATCATTAAGCTGCTGCTTGTAGTTTACCAGGAACCGAATCGTTATGTCTATAGCTATCCCTAATGTAACACTGAATACAAGTACAGTTGATGGTTTCAACGATACTCCAGTCCATCCCATAATGCCAGCAGTAATAATAAGAGGAATTACATTCGGCAACAATGAACATAATAAAATCCGGAACGACCTGAATAAATAAAGCATGCATAATGTTATCAGCAAAAACGCCCAAAGTATGCTATCTGTTAATCCATTTATAATAAACCGGTTTCCTTCAAGGAATGTTACGCTGGAACCGGTGAGCAACACATTGTACTTTGAGCTGTCAAATAATGCTTTTGCCTTTTTTTGAATGGTATCCAATATAAAAGGCAATCGAGCGCTGCCAACATCTTTCATATTCACGCTGATTCTTGCTTCCTGTTTATTGGCATCCATAAATGAGGAGATGAGTCTTCCAAAGGATCCTTTCTTGCCAGTGCTATCAGATGTTGTACTTAAATAAGGCTTTAATGCAATTAGGTCATTCTCTTCCGGCATAATATAATTAGCGCTATCTCCTTCAAAAAAAGCCTGTTTTGCAAATTTTAATCCTTCAGTAATGGAAAGCGGATGACCAATATATGATTTAGTGGAAAGGTCCTGAACTAAAGAATCAATTTTAAGCAGATTAGTAAGACTTCTGGTAACACCATATTTCTTTTTTGTATCAATTATTATTTCAAGCGGCATTACACCTTTGAACTGATCTTCAAAAAACTTCAGATCCGTATATATTTTATCTGTTTTTGGAAGATCATCAACTATATAACCTACACTTTTTAAACGAAAAATGCCACCTACCGAAATAAGGATAACAATAAGGGAAACGCTGAATATTAATGTTCGATGATTTAAAGCCCATCTTTCAAGTCTGTCTAACCAGCGGTTTAGTAATTGATTGTCCAGATATTTAACATGCCTTGTTTTTGGAGGTGGTAAATAGTAAAGTATAATTGGTATCAAAAACAAAGAGATAAAAAATAGCATCATGATACTTATACCAGCCACTACGCCAAACTCTTTCAATATGGCGCTTTTTGTCAGGGCAAATACTGCAAATCCTATAGCGGCGGCAATGTTACAGAATAAGGTTACCACTCCCATTTTACTTATCATTGTCACTATGGCTTCCCTTTTATCATTCGTTTCTCTATAGGTTGTATGAAATTTATTTAGAAAATAAATGCAGTTTGGAATTCCTATCACAACTACCAAAGGTCCTATCAGTGCAGTAAGAAGAGTGATCTTATATCCGGCGAGATTCAGTAATCCTATACTCCATACTACACCAGTAATAACCACTAAAAGAGAAAGTAACGTGGCACCAACTGATCTGAAGAACAACATTAATATGAAAGCGGATAAAAGAACAGAACCTATAAGAAAGAATTTCATTTCTTTCCTGATCCTGTCAGCTAAAACAGTGCGGATCAATGGCAATCCGCTTAAATGAACCTCAATATTATTTTGTTTGCCGAAACCATTCGCCAGCTGCATAATGTTGTTTACAACAGTAATTCTTTCCGAAGAATTAAGTATGGAAGAATTAATGCTTACCCCCATTAACCATGCACCAGTAGCCGGGTTATATAAAAGTCCTCTATAGAAAGGAAGA
The DNA here is from genome assembly GCA_045805165.1 of Flavisolibacter sp. Classification (GTDB taxonomy): domain Bacteria; phylum Bacteroidota; class Bacteroidia; order Chitinophagales; family Chitinophagaceae; genus Flavisolibacter. The sequence continues at coordinate 2,992 of JBJMLT010000023.1, read as the reverse complement.
TTTAGAAATTCTTTTGAGGCAGAGTCTATCTGTTCTTGTGTTAAAATCGAATCTTTAAATAATTGAACTGTTTGAAGCTTCTCAGAATCAGGACTTCTTACAAGATTAATTGCGGAAGGAACAGATATAATTTCATTTACTCCATTTACCTTTTTAAGACTGCGATATAATCCTGAATAATTATTGAATAGCTCTTTACTAAATAGATTATTAGTTTGGATGCCAATAACCAGAAGGTTTCCATCTTCTCCGAATTTCTTTCGGAATTCCTGGTAAGCTAAATATTTTGGATTATCTGTAGGAATAGCCTTAGCGAATTCATAGCTTAATTTTACCTTGCTCGCCTGCCATCCCATATATCCTGTTAGTATAGCCAGAATAGTAAGCCATAGATATTTATATTTTAAAATGCGGACAGCAAGAGATCTCCACATGAATTCACAGATTTGCCGCAAAGAAACGGAATGCTGAGAGAAATAATATCATTTCTATAACTGTGGCTATAACTGCGTTTCAACGCTTAGGCTTAGCTTTGAAGAGTGAGATTGATCCCTTTTATTCTTTTAATTCTTACACTTAATTCCAACGCTCAGAACCCATTTCCTCCGGTGGGTTTATGGAGAGAGCTTCTTTCTTATTTAAGCGCAGCCGATGTTACCGGTAATGATAAAAAGATCTATTGCGCTACTCCATATAGCCTCTTTACTTTTGATCTTACTTCAAAGGAAATAAACAGGATCAGTAAGGTTTCAGGATTAAGCGAAACAGGTGTCAGTACTATCAATTATAATCCTTATATCAATAATTTATTGATTGCCTATGCAAACAGCAATATAGATATCCTTGACCAGGCCGGCATACATAATATTCCGGAACTGAAAAGGTTGTCAGTTTCCGGTAATAAAACCATTTATAATATTTACCCGGATAATACATTCTATTATTTAGCAACAGGTTTAGGCATTATACTGGTTGATGGTGTAAAAATGGAAATAAAGGATTCATGGTTTATAGGACAGGGAGGAAATTATGTTAAAACAAATGGGGTTACGAAAGTGGGGAATATTCTTTATGCTGCTACAGAGGAAGGATTAAAAAAAATAGATTTGGCTAATGATCCTGCCAATGCAGATAATTGGCAAACGGTTGGTCCATCCAGTGGCTTAAACTCATTATCCTGCAGGATGGTCATTAACCTGAATAATAAAGCGCTGGCCCTTGAAAATGATTCTGTATTTATTGAAAATGGAAGTAATTGGAATCTTTTCTTTTCAAACGGTTGGCCAATAGTTTCCATTAATGCTTCAGAAAATAAACTGATCATTTGTGAAAGAACACAGGCGGGTGATAGTAAAGTAATTATTCTTAAGGATAATGGGGATATTATTCAAACTATTCAACAACCTTCAATTATCTCTTATCCGAATAAAGGCATTAGCAAGAATAATGATTACTGGATCGCAGACCTATATGGTGGATTATCTCATTGGTCTGGCAATAATTATGAGCAATATAAGCTGAACTCTCCTGAGGATGTTGCTACCGGAGAAATGACTGTTTATAACAATAGTTTTTATGCAACAGCAGGATCTGTTAATGATTCCTGGAATTATCAATACAATAGAAATGGCCTGTATAAATTTTCAAATGGTGTCTGGACCAATTACAATCAATTTCATTTTAATGGCCTTGATAGCATGATGGATTTTATTAGTGTCGCTGTAGATCCAAGAGATGAAACTCCATGGGCCGGTTCTTTCGGTGGAGGGCTTTTGCATATAAAAAAAAATGATCAGCTTGAAATATTCAAGCAGCAATCACCAATAGAACAAGCCATAGGTGATCCCGGAAGCTATCGGGTTTCGGGGCTGACATTTGATCAAAATAATAATCTATGGGTCGCAAATTTTGGAGCCGATCATGAGATCCATGTTTTGAAAAATGATAACACCTGGCAATCATTCGTTATTCCTTTCTTTATAGTTTCCAATTCAGTGTCCCAGATCATTATTGATGACCTGGACCAAAAGTGGATCGTATCGCCTAATAACGGATTGATCGTATTTAATCATGGGCAATCCATTGATGACAAGAGCGATGACAAATGGAAACTGTATGCATCAGGGATTAATAATGGGAACCTGCCTTCTTCAGATGTGTTATCTATTACTAAAGATAAAAATGGATTCATTTGGGTTGGCACTTCAGATGGTATTGGCGTTATTCAATGTCCGGAATCTTCTCTAACTACAGGGTGCAATGCTATTTGGCCTGTTACTCAGGAAACCAGCTTCGCTAATTATTTATTTAAGGGTCAGGCTGTGCGCAGCATGGCTGTAGATGGAGAGAACAGAAAATGGGTAGCTACATCGAATGGTGCATGGTTAATTAGTGCAGAGGGCGATAAGGTAATTGAACATTTTACGGAAGATAATAGTGCTTTGTTGAGCTCTGATATAAAAAAGATAACTATTAATGGATTTACCGGCGAAGTATTTTTTGCTACATCCAAGGGAATTTGCTCTTATAGAAGTACTGCTACGGAAGCATCAGAAACAAATGGACATGTACTTGTATTTCCCAATCCCGTGCCGGCAGACTTTACAGGATCTATTGCCATTCGAGGCTTACCGGAGAACAGTTATTTTAAAATAATAGAAACTAACGGTAGATTGGTTTATCAGTCCACTTCTCACGGTGGCCAGGCCATATGGAATGGGAAAGATTACAGAGGCATCAAAGTTTCCAGTGGTATTTACCTTGTAATAGCCGAAGATGATATGAAACAACAAAAAGTAATTACAAAAATTGTGTTTATAAGTAAATAGACTGTAAAGCATGATCCATAAAACAAAGGGAATTGTATTAAGAACAGTGAAATATGGTGAAACAAGCCTTGTGGTAACCATGTTCACCGAATTGCTTGGACTGCAATATTATATTGTTAAATTAGTTGTTTAGATGTGAATATAGTGTTTTAGTTAATGAGTTT
>JBJMLT010000022.1:0-2495 GCA_045805165.1 Flavisolibacter sp. | reverse complement strand
TAAATACAGCAGGCGAAATAAAAACAAAACCATTATATGGAAGGTATTATGCCATTTCAGGATTATCTTATTCTATTAATTGGAATCTGGAGAAGAACCAAAACCGCTTTTTCTTACAACTGAGACCTAGCTACTATATTCAGTATCCCTTCAATAGTATAATAAAAATGCATTTTTCCTTAGCCTTAGGTATAAAATATTCAAGGAATAAAAAGAGATCATCTATTAGCCATCTTTAATGAAAAATTACATTTTCAATATATTATTAAGCTTCATGCTTATCGTGGTATTTACAGGATGTAAAAAGAATTTCACAGGACTTTCAGCAACTGCCAATGAAATATTCTGGGTAACGAATAATGGGGCAGATATGCCGGTGTGGGTAAAAGGAAATATGAGATCTAATGTTATGATATTAATCGTTCATGGAGGTCCGGGAGATGGGGCCTACAGTTTTTCAGATTATGAAACATCGGCACTAAGAGAAAAATATGGAGTAGCCTTTTGGGATCAGAGAAATGCCGGAGCTTCTTCCGGCAACAGCAATATTTCTAAACTAAGCCTATCACAAATGGTAAATGATCTGGAAGCTGTTGTAAAAGTGATTAAATACAGATACCAGGGTGTGCATATCTTTCTGTATGCACACAGCTTTGGAGGCTTGCTAACAAGCGCGTACCTGGTAAAGGATACAAATCAAAATAATATTAACGGTCTTATAGATATTGATGGAGCCCATAATTATCCCTTATGCAATAATTTATCGAAAAAAATGTTGATTGATTCCGGCAGTGTTCAGATCAAAGCAAATAAGAATTCAATGGATTGGCAGGAAATTGTAATTTATTGTAATGCCAATGACCCGGTAAACTCTTATCTGGCCGCCAATCAGATAGAAACTTATGCTCATAAAGCTGAATCACTTATGGGAGTGAACAATTCCACTTCCACTAATTTATTTACACCTGAAGATCCATCTGCCACACTTTCAAATTATCTTAAACTCTACTATACGAACGCCGGAGATCATTTTACTGAAAGCCTACAAATGGCTAATTATTCCACCCAGTTAAACCGCATCACTATTCCTGCTTTATTATTATGGGGAAAGTATGATTTTACAGTTCCGTCTGGTGTTGCCAATGACGCCATTTCCAACTTATCTTCTTCATATAAAAAATTGGTATTCTTTAATCAGTCAGGCCACAGGCCAATGATGGAAGAACCGGATGCTGTACAAAGAGAGATATCTCTTTTTGTACAGCAATTCAAATAAGTCCTGAAAGGTTAAATGTTTATTTCAACTTATTTTATTATTATCATTTTTCAATCCACTTTAAAAAATAAATTTTCTTTTTAGCTTCATATAAATATTTTTTATGAACACGAAAGAAATAGCAAACCGACTGGTTGAAATGTGTCGTAAAGGTGATTTTGAAAAGGCCCAAAAAGAATTGTTCTCACAAGATGCCCTTAGTGTAGAACCACATTCCACACCAGCTTTTGAAAAAGAAACAAAAGGGTTAAAAGCCATACAGGAAAAAGGGGCTAAGTGGAACTCAATGCTAGAGAAAGTTAATAAGTTGGAAGTTTCTGAACCTATTGTTGCGGCCAATTCCTTTGCATTGACCATTCATATGGATGTTGTAATGAAACAAAGAGGTCCAATGGATATGACAGAGCTTTGTGTTTATGAAGTAAAGGATGGGAAGATCGTGAAAGAAGAGTTTCATATGTGAAAATAAGTCAATAGAAAAAAGGCTATCTGAATGATAGCCTTTTTGAGAAATTCTATAACTAACAATATTATTATTTCCTGTCTCTTTTTACCTCCCGTTTTTCTTCTTTCTTTTCTCTCTTTATTTCCTTTTTATCTTCTTTCTTTTCTTCTTTGTAGGCTCTTTTTACATCATGCTTATCCCAATTTTTATATTTCTCACGATGCATGGCATTATCCCTCCATATTTCATCTTCATCTGAATTACCATAAATGGTAACATATTTTCTATTAAGGTGATAAGTGTCGGGCAATGTTTTATCATAACGCCAATTATCATTATCGGAATAGGCATATTCATGTGTATGGGGGTTATAATATACATTGGCATCGGGATAATAATAGAATCTAGCCCTTTGGGCGGACGCCCTGTTCATAAATGATAAGCTTCCTATAAGAAGCAAAGCCATCAATATCTTTTTCATAATTAATGATTTTAGATAGGTGGAACTAAAATCATTCCAACGTTACTGATTTTAAGCAGAGGCTGATTATGCTGTTTTACTTTAATTATTAATTATTAATTATTTAAGGGTTCATAAATTGTCATCTTAAGCTTTTTATTGCTTTTACTACCTCATCCGGAGCATCCTCATGAATATAATGCCAGGAATTATTTATTAGAACATGCTTTGCCTGAGGCATTTCTTTTAGCCATAGCATATGTCTTTCCATTTTTATTTTTTGTTCTTCTTTACTTGCCGGAAATTCTGTAACC
>JBJMLT010000021.1:0-5380 GCA_045805165.1 Flavisolibacter sp. | reverse complement strand
TTATCAGGTAAGTTTACCAATTGCGGATGCTTTGGAGATTGTATTCCTATTACTCCGTTAACCTCTTTCCTTAAAGATCTTGTATTGCTTGTATTGATCGCTTTACTAATAGGAGGCAAGAAATCTCTTATGCCTGCTATTTCTTTACGAACCGCAAATTATTTTATATTCATTTCTTTAATAGGCACACTATTATTGCAATGGTATGCTTTGAATTATTTACCGCCAGTTGACTGCCTTCCATTTAAAAAAGGAAATAATATAGCGGAACAGATGAAACCTCCACCGAATTCCGTGCCTGATAGCTTTTCAATAAAGTTTATCTATGAAAAAAATGGAAAGAAATATGAGTTCTCACCAGAAAATCTACCGGCCGATTTTGCAACTTATAAATTTATAGACCGCAAGCAGGAACTGATACGAAAAGGTAACTCAGATCCTGCCATTAAGGGGTTTTCACTTGCCGGCATTACAGGAGAGGATTCTACACAGGTAGTATTGAATGATGAAAATGCAATAGTGCTTTTTCTTCTTTCCAATGAAACTTCAACAGAATGGATAAGCCATTTTAAAGCAGTAGTGAATAATGCCAGAAGAAAAAATATTCCTGTTTATGTAGCCACTTCAGATCTTTCTCAGGTTAGTAAGATGCTGTTTGATAATGGTATCAACGTTCAGTTGTTCACTTGTGATTTTACGGTTATCAGAACGGCAGCTCGTACTTCACCCACCTTATATATCTTAAAAAAAGGAACCGTATATAAAAAATACAGCTATAGAAAATTAAACAATGCAGCTGATGCAATAGATAAATTGTAAGCTTGAACTTTTACTAATGATAAAATTCATTATAAGAAAGATCTTTTATGGTACTCTTGTTTTAATCGGGGTTATTATACTGGTGTTTGTTTTATTTCAGGGCTTTGGAGACCCTGCAAGGCTTGTAATGGGACAAACAAGTGATGAAGCCACACAGGCCAATATTCGGAAAGAGCTTTACCTGGACCAGCCAAAATGGAAACAATTCTTTCTATACTTAAATGATGTTTCCCCAATAAGCATTCATTCTAAAGAAGAAATAAAGAATAAAGATCTAAATGGAATTTTTATTGGCGGCAATACAAAGCTTGCTCTGAAACTGCCTTATTTAAGGAAATCTTATCAGACAAGAAAAAATGTTGGTTCCATTTTAATGGAAGCATTGCCAGGAACATTACTATTGGCATTAGCCGCAATGTTTATTGCTGTAGCAATAGGTATTCCTTTAGGAACAGTAGCTGCGGTAAAACAAAATTCATGGCTCGATACCTCTGCTGTTTTTACAAGTATCCTCGGCATTTCGGCTCCTTCCTTTTTTATTGGGATCATCATTGCTTATATTTTTGGATTTGTGCTAACGAAATGGACAGGTCTTCACATAACCGGTAGTTGGTTTGAACTTGATCAGAATGGCATAAGAAGGCTGACCCTCCAAAACCTGGTTTTACCTGCTATTACTTTGGGTATCAGACCTTTAGCAATAATTACTCAACTTACCAGAAGTGCTATGCTGGATGTACTGGACCAGGATTATATTCGAACAGCATATGCAAAAGGACTAAGTAGATCACAGGTTATTTGGAAGCATGCTTTACGCAATGCACTAAATCCTGTAATCACTGCCATTACTGGTTGGTTTGCAGAATTACTGGCAGGCGCTTTCTTTATAGAATATATTTTCGGTTGGAAAGGCGTAGGGAAAGTAACTGTAGATGCCTTGGAGAAATTAGATTTTCCTGTAGTGATGGGTTCTGTATTAATAACAGCAGGTTTTTTCATACTCATCAATATACTTGCGGATATCCTTTATGGTTGGATAGATCCTCGCGTCAGATTACAATAATTTAATAAACTCTGCATTTAAAATTATTATTTATACCAGTATATAAATTACTGGAAATTATTAACTTTATAATACAAGCCACCAATAGCCACAGCCACCAATTTAACATCTAAACTTATATCTATGGAAAAAGTTGCTGATGTATTGGGAATGAAATATCCACAATATAATACGGTAAGTTCCGATTGCCTTGTAAGCGATGCTCTTTACCAGATGTGCTGTGAAAATGTAGATCATCTGGTAGTCTTTGATTCCGATAAATTTATTGGCATTCTCACTGACCATGATATTGCTAGCAAAGTTCTTTTCGATACAAGACCTTTGAATAAGATCCACGTAAAGGAATTCGTAAACACAACTTTGCCTGTTGCTACATCTGGAGATTCCCTTGGTCATTGCCTGCAATTAATGGAAAGATATCACGCCAAACATCTGGCAGTATTTGACAATTTCGATTTTAAAGGTATTGTTACCATTGGCGATATCCAGCAAAGAGGTTACAATAAAGCGAATTTACAATTTGAGGAAACTGCTTCCATACATCAGGGCTATCCCTGGACTTATTGAATAACTATATTATCAATTACTTTTTCGCCCAAAGCTTCGTTAACACGGAGCTTTATTTTTTCTTTCTGGAAATTAAGTTCTTGCTTTAGAGGAGCTACATTAGTAGTAATGAAAAGAGTACGGTTGATCACTTTTATTTCATTAGTATAGCGTGCGATTGTTTTTCCCATTATGGATTCCCAAACATCATTTATCTGCAATGCCTGAATAGATCCTTTTAAATGGCTTTGGTTAAGGAATTGCTTTATGGCATCTCCAATTTTGTACTGTCCCATTGAATAAATGTAAGATAATCTATTAAAGTTGTATCAATTGAATTGACCTGTCCAGCTTGTTCATCTGTTCATCAAGCCGTTTACAATTTGTATCTGTAATGAATATTTGTGTTTCTTCATCAGCACAAACTCTTTGCAGTAAGTTACTTATGCGTTCTTCATCGAGCTTTTCAAAAACATCATCAAGCAATAACAGAGGAGATAGCTTTTTTTCCTCTTTAATTATTTCCATTTCTGCCAGCTTTAATGCGAACAACAAACTTTTTCGCTGCCCTTGGGAAGCAATGGTCTTAAAAGGGTGTTCTCCCAACCTGAATAACAGATCATCTTTATGGATGCCACCAGTACTACGTTGCAGCATAAGATCTTTCTGTCTGTTATTTTTAAGCAATTCTTCCATCGATACATGATGCAATTCACTTTCATAGAACAGGGTGATGTCTTCATACCTTTGACAGATATCGTTATATAGCAGCTTTACATTTGGAAGGAATTGTAATAGAAATTCTCTTCTTTTTTCAAAGATTACATTTCCTTCTTTAGATAATTGATCATCCAGTATGTCTAAAACAGAAAGATCTTTTCCGAAACCATCTGCATACGATCTTAAAAATGAATTCCGTTGTTGTAGAATTCTTGAATAATTAATCAATGCCTGCAAATAATCCGGATAAAGCTGTGACAACAATGTATCCGCAAATCGTCTTCTTTCTTCACTGGTTCCTATAATAAGTTGAATATCATCAGGAGCAATAATAACACATGGATACCTTCCTATATGTCTTGAAAATCGTGTATATGGTTCATCATTAACTGAGAATTCTTTTCTCCCATTTTCCCTAAGGATACATACTGCTTTTTCTTCTTTACCATTTAGATCAAAAAAACCCTGTAACCGAAACCCTTCATGTCCCTGAAAAATGTTCATTTGATCCAGACGCGTAAAATAACTTTTTGTAAAGCACAGATAATGGATGGCATCCAGCAGGTTTGTTTTGCCTAATCCGTTCCTGCCGCAAATCCCGGTAATCCTTTCAGAAAAATCAAACCGCCGCTCATAGTAATTTTTAAATTGGTAAAGCGATATGGAACGTAGAAAGAGACCCAAATGTTATTAGTTAAAGAGGCTCAAATATCGAATTAATCCAATAAATTGATCTAACTTAAAGGAGAGGTATAGAATTTATTATTCTGTTAATAATTCAATAAGAATTTTTAACAGCGGATCTGTAGTAATAAAATCAAAATTGTTTAATATTTGAACTATAATTTATAAATGTTACTTATGAGAACTTTATACACTACTATAATTGCTTTGTTATTAATGGTCTGTCTTGCACAGACTCCGGCAAATGCTCAATATCGCAGGCATGATAGAGGAGGATACAGAGGTAACTATTCCGGACGGTATTATACGCATTACAATAACTATGGATACAGACCTTATAGAAACTATGGATACTATCCATATATTGGAACCAGGGGATATTTAAATAGGCCTTCTGTTATTATTTGGTTTGGAGGATATAGATACAATTATCTTGACGGAATATTTTATAGGCCATATGGATCTTATTTCCGTGTAGTAATGCCTCCAATTGGAATTCATATAGGAATATTACCCCACGGTTACAGCAGGGTATGGGTTGGTCCTAGTGATTATTACTATTATCAGGGTATATTTTACAGACCCTATAATGACTATTATGAGGTTGTTACACCGCCGGTGGGAGCAGAAGTAGCAGAATTGCCAGAAGGTGCCCGCGCAGTAGTAATAGACAATAAAAAATATTATCAATTCCAGGGCACTTATTATAAGGAAACAATAAAATCTAATGGAGAGATCTGGTATACGGTAACAGGAAAGCAGGGTGTTTTAAGTCAGCAGCCTAATGAGGAAGCGCCTTCAGCTAATGCCCCTCATAATTCTGTACAGGACGATTATCCTGAAATAGGTTCCAGGATCAATAATTTACCGGAAGGAAGTAAAACTCTAGTTCTTAACAACCATAAATATTTTGTTTCCCCAGATGATGTTTACTACCAGGAAGTAATAGAAAATAATCAGATCCTCTATAAAGTAGTTGAAAAGCCTACTAATTCAGAGTTTTAAGAATTTAGCATTTATTTTAAGCCATGCCCCTTATAGACATGGCTTTTTTATGTGCTTTTAAGATTGAAAACCTTATTTTTGCGGCTCAAATTTTGCCGCCTGTGGCTACTAAATTTTCCAAAGAGACTTACTTATACTGGTATGAATTAATGCAGCTCATACGTCAGTTTGAGCTTATGGCCGAAGAGAAATACAAGATGGAGGGAAAGATCCGTGGCTTTTTTCATGCGTATGTTGGCCAGGAAGCAATTGCAGCAGGTTGTATGACAGCAACCAAACCAGAAGACCTTTTTATTACAGCTTACAGAGACCATGGTCTGGCAATAGCAAAGGGCATAACAGTAAATTCCTGCATGGCGGAGCTTTATGGAAAATCTACCGGTAATGCGAAAGGTAAAGGTGGAAGCATGCATTTCTTTGGAAAGGAAGCTAATTTTTATGGGGGCCATGGAATAGTAGGCGGACAAATAGGTGTTAGTGCAGGATTGGCATTTGCCGAACAATACAGAAATTCAGAGAATATTGTTTTGTGCTTTTTTGGAG
>JBJMLT010000020.1:0-7102 GCA_045805165.1 Flavisolibacter sp. | reverse complement strand
TAAATGAGAATCTGGATGCGGTAATCTTAGGAATGCACGCCAAGTCAGACAATCCGGAATTATTGAAAGCCACGGAGTTAAATCTTCCCATTTATTCATTTCCAGAATATATTTTCCAGGAAAGCAGGAACAAAAAACGAATAGTAGTGGGAGGAAGCCATGGAAAAACGACCACCACATCAATGATCATGCATGTATTAAAAAGCCTTGGAAAAGAATTTGACTACCTGGTTGGAGCCAGACTTGAAGGATTTGATCAATCTGTAAACATTACCAATGCTCCCGTCATTGTTTGTGAAGGAGATGAATATCCTGCCAGTGCGATTGAAAAAAGGCCCAAGTTTCACTTTCTATATCCTCATATAGCTATACTTACTGGAATTGCCTGGGATCATATAAATGTTTTCCCAACATTTGAAAATTACCTAGAGCAGTTTGTTGTATTTATAAATAAAATAGAATCCAATGGCTATTTGATCTATAATGAAACCGATAAAACGCTATCGAATCTAATACAAAAGAGCATAAGAAAAGATCTGAATTATTTACCTTATGGCGTACCCCAACATAGTATAAAATCCGGGGTTACTAAAATCAACATTGAAGGAAATGAAGTACAGCTTACTGTATTTGGAGATCATAATTTATTAAATATAAATGCTGCCTGGCTGGCTTGCAAACAACTAGGAGTTACAGCGTTTGAATTTACAAAATCAATCAGCAGTTTTAAAGGAGCATCCAAACGGCTGGAATTATTATCTAAAAACGACACATCGATCTTTTATAGAGATTTTGCCCATGCTCCTTCAAAAGTGAAAGCGACAATTGAGGCAGTAAAAAATCAATTTCCGGATAGAAAATTAATTGCTGTACTGGAGTTGCATACATACAGCAGTCTAAATGAACAATTCATGTCGGAATATAAAGAATCGCTTGATAAAGCCGACGAAGCCGCAGTGTTCTACAGCATGCATGCATTAGAATTAAAAAGAATGCCATTGTTATCAAAGGAGTCAGTAAAAAATGGATTTAATAAAAAAGGATTACTAGTATTTAATAAAAGATCTGAATTAGAAGCATGGCTTAATACATTGAACTATAAAAACAGCATAACCATATTTATGAGCTCAGGAAATTATGATGGTGTTAATACAGAGGATTTCGCCAATAGAATTACACAAGCGGTTTATTAATTGCTAATTGTGCAATCACAAAACTTTACCTTTACCAACTTTTAAGACCCCTTTGAAATGTTACAGTTAAAGAAACCATTAGCATTTATAGACATTGAGGCAACAGGGACGAATGTTACAATTGATCGCATTGTAGAAATAGCTATAATTAAATTATTGCCCGATGGTAGCCGAACTATTAAAAGGAAATTAATTAATCCAACTTTACCTATTCCGCAAGTCTGTGTAGATCTTCATGGAATTACTAATGAAATGGTTAAGGATGCACCTGTATTTAAGCAGGTAGCTCAGGAAATAAAACAGTTTCTTGATGGGTGTGATCTTGCGTGTTACAATGCTTACCGTCTGGATATTCCTTTATTAATGGAAGAATTTATCAGGGCTGAGGTTGATTTCGATATGAAAGGCAGAAAAGTTATAGATGTTCAAAAAATATTTCACCTGATGGAACAAAGAACACTATCTGCCGCTTATAAATTCTATTGCCAGAAATCTCTTGATGCAGCACATAGTGCAGAAGCTGATGCATCTGCCACTGCTGAAATTCTGAATGCTCAGATAGAGAAATACCCTCATTTGGGAAATAATATAGATAGTATACTTAAAGCAATAGGAGAGGAGCCCATTATTGATTTTGCCAGACGTTTTATTTATGACGATAAAGGATCAGAAATCTTTAATTTCGGCAAGCATAAAGGGAGGCCTGTTGCAGACGTTCTAAAAGCGGAACCTCAATATTACGATTGGATGATGAAAGGTGAATTTCCAATGAATACCAAGCAAAAGCTAACTGAAATATACACACGAACAATGCTAAAAAAATTCTAAGCTATACCGCTGGTGGATAAACTTGTAATAATACCAACCTATAACGAAAAGGATAATATTGAAAACATACTGCGAGCTATATACAATTTGCAGCAAGATTTTCATGTACTTGTTATAGATGATGGTTCTCCAGATGGCACGGCAGATATAGTAAGGCAATTACAGCCCGAGTTCAACAGCACTGTTTTTCTTGAAGAAAGAATAGGAAAGCTTGGGTTAGGGACGGCTTATATACATGGATTTAAATGGGCTATTGATAAGGGCTATGGATTCGTATTTGAAATGGATGCGGATTTTTCTCATAATCCCAATGATCTTCCCCGGTTATATGAAGCCTGTAAAACAGGCGGCGCGGATCTGGCAATTGGGTCCAGGTATGTAAAAGGCGGAGGTGTAAAAAACTGGCCCGCTGACCGTATTGCTTTATCGAAAGGAGCCTCTTTTTACACACGCATGATATTGTGGATGCCAATAGGGGACCCAACTGCAGGATTTATGTGTTACAGAAAGGAAGTTCTGGAAACAATCAACCTTGATGAGATCCATTTCGTTGGATATGCTTTCCAGATCGAGATGAAATTTGCAGCATGGAAGATTGGATTTAAATTAAAAGAAGTGCCTATTCAGTTTGAAGACCGGAAATATGGAGAATCGAAAATGAGCAAGGGAATTGTAAAGGAAGGCATTTTAGGAGTACTTGAATTGAGATGGTTCAGTCTTTTCACCAATTACAGACGAAGAGTAAAAAGTAAGTTAGACACTTCGATTCTTAAATAGTGAATATCTTCCATTTATACGTTAATCAACATTACATTTATTGCCTGACTTCAGGCTCACTATGAAGAAGGCCCTTTTACAATTACATACCGCAGTTTTTCTTTGGGGATTTACAGGTGTATTAGGGAAAGTTATTACTTTGGATCAGACATGGCTGGTATGGTACCGGTTATTGATAACCGTTATTTCATTGTGGATCCTTTATTTTTTTCTTGGAAAGATCAGCAGGCTTCCGGTAAAATCCATTTCCGCAATTGCATTTATCGGATTTATTCAGGCATTACACTGGATCTTCTTTTATGGAAGCATTAAGTATTCTAATATTACGATAGCACTTACTACATTATCAACTTCCGCCTTACTGGCATCATTAATTGAACCACTAATACTGAAGAAAAAATTTGACCGGACAGAAATCATACTTGGATTCTTCGCCATTGCCGGCATTGTTATCATATATTTTAATCATCTGCAATTTTCAACCGGGATTATTATCGGACTGACATCAGCCTTATTAACTGTTCTTGTATCTGTTTTGAATAAAAAAATAATTGATGTATATCAGCCCGAACAAATTACGTTGTATCAATTAACCGGAGGCTTCTTAGGTGTATCTATATTATTACCAGCCTATCAACATTATTTGCCTGAACACCATACTATTCCTACAATGGCTGACTGGTTATGGCTATTCATTTTAAGCTGGGTATGTACTATAATGACCTTCTATCTGTATATAAGGTCATTAAAAAAGATATCCGCTTTTACAATGAACCTAATATTAACTCTGGAACCAGTATATGGGATTATACTAGCGTTTATAATTTTTAAGGAAAATAAATATTTAAGTAATTGGTTCTACCTCGGGTTTGGCTTAATTGCATTTGCTGTAACCTTACATATGATGCGGTTGGTACGAAATTCAAAAAGAGATCAGGCCTATGCTATTGATCTGATACCTTAATTAATTGAAATGAATTTTACTAAAGACCTTTTTGCAACAGGCAGCAATGTTTCTTCTACCGGAAAATTAATTTTGGTCTCTATGCTATAAACTGCAGGATTAGGAAGATCGTTTCGGTTTTTAATAAGGTCTGATTTTATATTTTCAAAAGTATAGATCATACTTCTTTGATTCATTTGAACATAAGAAGTTTTGATACTCCGGAACTTTTCATCGTGCTTCTCAAAAATAGAGAGCCTGTAATGATAAACCCTTGTAGTTTTATTATTGCCTGCACTTAGAAAAAAATATCCTTCCTGAATATCGAGGGGAACGAGTCCAATCGGCATGATCGTAAGATTCTCTTCCACAAATTCATATATCTCCGCACCACTACTTATTGTGGATTTCATTTCGTCAGCGGAATAATTGATTATTTCCTCCAATTCCTGCATTAATTCGTTGTCTTCAATCATTTGTTCGTACAATAGCTGAAGCTTTTCAATCTGAATTCCTGTTAATTTCTTTGGAAAATGCTCCTGCAGGTATTTTTTATTTTCCCTGAAAGCCATCAGGTTATTATAGTGGAAAATAAGATCAGCTAATTGGGGGTATAGCTTATTCTCAGTAAAATATTTGTTGATTTCCTTTAAGTAAGCAAGGAGAGTATATTTTTTTAATTCAAAATCAATATATCCTTCTGCAAACCAGGTTTCGGATAATTGCTTCATAGTCTAAAGATTTTATCTACCTAATTTAAGAAATAGATAGCTAAAATGCTATAGGTGTTTAATTCCAAATTGTTAATAGTGGCTTTATGGGGCAATTAATAATCCCTTCCAGGATCAAAATTCTCCAATTCATTTGCAACTGCAGTTAAGAAAGTGGCTCCCAAACTACCATCTATAATGCGATGATCATAGCTCATGGACAAGTACATCATCTGTCTTATTGCTATACTATCTCCATTGGGAGATTCCATAACTACCGGTCTTTTCTTAATAGCACCGACAGCCAATATAGCCACCTGCGGCTGATTAATAATCGGGGTTCCCATTAAGCTGCCGAATGTTCCTACATTAGTAAGAGTAAAGGTTCCGTCAGCAATGTCCTCAGGCTTTAATTTATTATTGCGGGCATTATCTGCCAATTGATTAACCTGACGCGTCAGGCCAACAAGGTTCAATTGATCAGCATTTTTAATAACGGGAACAATGAGATTACCTGTAGGTAAAGCAGTAGCCATTCCGATATTAACATCCTTCTTCAATACAATATTATTACCATCCAATGAACTATTAATTAATGGGAATTTCTTAATACAACGAACGATGGCTTCAATAAATAAAGGAGTAAAAGTTATTTTGGTCCCTTCTCTTTTTTCGAATTCCTTTTTAACTTTTTCACGCCACATAACCAGATTCGTTACATCTGCTTCTGTAAATGAAGTAACATGGGGACTAGTGTGCTTGCTTTTGACCATATGGTCAGCAATAAGCTTCCTCATACGGTCCATTTCGATTATTTCCACATTACCTGTGTATGACTGAACCTGTTGGCGGGATGACTGGGTTGCCGGTAATGCCGATTCTTCTCTTGACGGAGATTGTTGAAACTGGTTAAAAGAAGAGACATGAGATCTACCTTTTCTTTTATCGGTTACATACTGTAAAATATCCTTCTTGGTAACCCTGCCTTCATTGCCTGTTCCTCGGATGCCTTCCAATTCGGAGAGTGAAACACCTTCCTGGGCTGCAATATTTAAAACCAATGGAGAATAGAACTTGTTACCATTGGAAGAAGAATAAGACACATGGGAAGTATTCTGACTTTTATAAGTTGTCCCATTGTCCCTTTCTTTATGAAAAGCCGGAGCTTCTTCCTGGAGTACCGGCTGATTTTTAACTTCAGGTTCATTTCCATTCTGAGATACAGAACTTTTAATGCGGGCAATAACGGTTCCTATCGGGACAACGTCATTTACATTAAATAAAACTTCGGAAATAACTCCATCAGCTGTAGAGGGAACTTCACTATCTACTTTATCGGTAGCAATCTCTAATACGGTCTCATCCATTTTAACCGGATCGCCGGGATGCTTATGCCATTTTAAAATGGTTGCTTCCATAATACTTTCGCCCATTTTAGGCATTACCAAATCAACAATAGCCATAAATCATTAACTGTGTTTAAAAATTAATTGCTTCCTGTAGTTAGTAATCAGCGGTTAAAGGACAAAGGTATATTGTTCTTAAAACTTCAGTTACGGATTCCAATTGGATAGTATCTAAAGCTTTAAACAGGGCCAAAAATAAGCAAAGACAGCTTAATCTTTTTTATTAGCTGTCTTCCACGATAAATTTGAAGAGAGCCAACATGGCCATTTGGGTGGTTTGTTCAATATTTCTTATTCTGTCAAACCTGAAATGATACCTATTTGTCTTTATTCGAGAATTATTTCCTACGGCTATCCAAACAGTTCCAACAGGCTTTTCAACACTACCCCCATCCGGTCCCATAATACCTGAAGTTGCAATGGCATAATCCGTCTTAAAGTGATTAAGGGCCCCTTTAATCATTTCAGTTACAGTTTCTTCGCTAACGGCGCCAACACGGTTGAGCGTATTATGATCTACACCTAATATATTTTCCTTAATTGAGTTATCATATGCGACCACGCTTCCAAAATAAATGGAGGAAGAACCCGGCCTTGAAGTAATTAAATGGGCGATATAGCCTCCGGTACAACTTTCTGCAGTGCAAACCGTTTTGCCTTTTTGCTTTAATACTTCACTAAGTGCATCAGCCATGGAACTATCGTGATCAGCGACTATATATTCTTTCACTAATGTTTTCAATTCCTCGAATCTTTCGGTAATCAGTTTTTCCATAATAGATCTATCCGAAGACCGGCCAGTAAGTCTTAATCTTACAGTACCATAAAATGGCAGGTAGGCTAATTTAATATTACCAGGAAGCTTGCTTTCAAATTCCGTAATCATTTCTGCAATTTCTGATTCACCCTTGCCAGCAATCAGCAATGTGCGATGGATTATTACCGGAAGCACTAATTGCTCTTTGAGCTTTGGAATCACCGATTTCAGTATTAATGCTTTCATTTCATCGGGCACGCCGGGGAGGGAAACATAAATTGTATTTTGCTTTTCAAACCACATGCCGGGTGCGGTGCCCCGAGAATTCGGTAATACAATGCAATTATCCGGCACTTCCGCTTGTTTCAGGTTTGATTCTATAATGGGTCGCTTGAGCCTTGTAAAAATATCTTTAACGTTCCGGAGTGCACTATCATTAACGATAAGCTTTGAATTAAAATATTCACATAAAACCGGCTTTGTAATAT
>JBJMLT010000019.1:0-4966 GCA_045805165.1 Flavisolibacter sp. | reverse complement strand
ATAGTTAATTTAATATTTGATGTGCTTTGCAGCCCGGTAAATGATTTTAAATTAAGAGAAGCTATTTCAAGATCTCTCTTTGCAATACCAACAGCCTTCTGTGCCTTTAATTCCTCTAATTGCAATTGCAGAATTTCATTCTTTGATATTTTACCCAGAGCAAACTTTTCATTAGCAATCTGGAGTATATTTTTAGTGTTGGTATAATTGCTTTCGGCAATTTTCAGATTCACCTGTTGCAACAAAAGATCAAAATAGTAACCTGTTGCTAGTACAGATATCTGTTCCATTGATTCTATATAAGCCTGTTTGCTTTCATCAAATTTTAAAGGCTCTATTTTTTGATCCCATTTTAAACTATTAAATCTGAATAAGGGTTGATTGATACCAAGGGCATAAGGAGTTCCATTATAAAGAGTATTCTTTCTGTCGTAATCATCAAACCTTTGCAATATCGTAGTGCCGTAAATGGTAGTTCCGGTTTGTGCAATGCTTTGGCTGAAGTTGAGGTTGAGGGAAGAGTTATTATTATGTACTGGTTGAAAGAATATAGTGCCATTGGGTTGAAGAACTGGAATGAAAGATCTGGTATAATTAGGGGCTATTCCCTGCAACGATAGCTGTGGCTGATAGTTCGACTTAAAAGTTTTCCATTGCCAGTATTTAGTTTCTTTAACCGTATATGCCTGTTTCGATGCAATAGATGTCTCTTTTGCCATTGAAACAACATCTTTCAGGGTTAGCTGCAAAGTATCATTCAAGGATTGTGCATTTACACACACGATTAACGTAAAGGAAAATAATATGGCAGCTATTCTTTTTATCATAAGAAGCATTAATGAATGGTGATCTCCTTAATATTTTTATAATTGGTCATATCAGATGTTATGATAGTTTCTCCTGGTTTTATGTTGTCTTTTATTTCTACGTAATCAAAATTTACCATGCCTACATGTACAGTCCTTCTTTCTGCCTTGTTTCCATTGAGAACAAATACATCCTGTGTTTGTCCCCCTTTAAATGCGGGACCATTAGCTACACGTAATACGTTAGTATGATTATCAGTTACCAGATAGACATCCACTTTCATGTTCGGCCTGAATAATTTATCATTTCTTTCATTTAATTGCACATCAAAAGAAATAAGTCCGTTTTGAACAGAAGGATTGATGCTTGATATTTTTCCCCTGAATTGCGCGTCGTTGATCCGTACAATGGCTTGCATACCATTATGCAAATCGTTAAGGTAATTATCGGAAATGGTGCCTGAAACTTTAAAGCTTTCCAGGTCAGCGATGCGAACCAGTGATTCTCCTTCATGGACACTTGCGCCGATATTTTTATTGACCCATGTTATTACTCCAGGCCGGGTAGCAACTACGTTAGCCAATTGCAATTTCCTTTCCAGTTCTTTTAATTCATTTTCCTGTATCGCTGCTGCTATTTCAGACTCTTTCATCTGAATGCGCATGCTTTGCTGCCTGTTTTGTATTTCATTCTCCAGTTGTTTCTTCTCCAGCTGGGCTACCTGTAAGTTCAATTCAGCCTGCTTGATATCTTCGCGAGTACCACCGCCAGCTTTAAATAACCTTTTGGCATCTTCCAATGCAGCTTCAAGACTATTGATCTTTAATTGCTTTATATCATTATTAGACTTTAGATCTGAAAAGCTTTTGTCCAGCTCCAGCTTTAACTTCTGTATATCATTTCTTTTTGATTCCAATCCAAATTTCAATTTCTCATATTCAGATTCAGAAGTTGTTTTATCTAAGAGCAAAATGGACTGGCCTGCCTTTACTTCTGTTCCAGCGTCCATTAATACATTTTTTATGGAAGCAGTAATAGGACTTGTAATTATCTGCTCGAATTCAGGTAATATTTCTCCGGATGCAGTGATTGTGTTTTCCATTGCTCCTGTTTCCACAATTGCAGTAGTGATCTCACTTCTTTTAAGATAAGAGCCGAATACAGATCGAATGGAGAATATGCCAGTAACTAAAGCAGCAATAGATATAATTAATACCAGAAAGAATTTCTTCCTTCTTTTTGTTGTTACTTCCTGTTCAATTATAGTATCCATAAAGAAATATTCCCCTTATACTTTCCAAGAGAAATGCCACAGTTATATTTTTGATTATCAGCTAATTATCCAATTGGGACTTAAAAAAACTGTTCGATTTCGGACAAATTGTTCAAATACGAATAGTGAAAGGATTAATAATGGTAATGGGAAATTCTTAGCTTATTACTTTATAGCCTTTAATGAGACGCTCTTTTTGTTTCTTCCTCGGAAGCAGTAGTTCTGTTTCTTGAGGCGGCGACTTTAGAATTTCCAAAGCGGTAGGTGAAGCTTAGATTAACAGATCTGGTATCAATGATGCTGCTCCAGATCTCAAAATAATTGGTACCGGAATTAATTCCACGGTCAATATTTGTTCTGAAAATATCCGTGCATGAAAGCTTAAGACTTGCTTTGTTTTTAAGGATTGACTTTTGAAGACCAGCACTTAGCTGCCATTTGGTATAGCCAAGAATAAATCCTTCTCTCATGGGTGAATTATATTCAGCATTTAATTCACCAGACCAGCCTTTTTTAAAACTGTATGCATTATTAACTGTAAACAATCCACAGGTATTTTCAGCATTCAAATAAGTTTTATTATAATAAGCTTTATAATAGCTACGGAATAAAGTACCATTCGTATTTATATTCCACCATCCGGTAAGCTTAAAAGGAAACGATAGGGTTACACCGGTATATTGATAATCGGGAAGATTTATAAAGGTCTGAAGATTGACAATTTTGTTTGGGGAACTTAACTTTTCATCAGGAAATGCGACAATTGTAATACGATTGGATGTATGGCTATAATTAAAGGAAATATTTACCTGCTTAAGGGTATAATTGAACTCATAAGACCAGGTATATTGAGGAATTAGATCCGGATTGCCGGAAACATAAGTACTTATATCAAGTAAAAATATTAAAGGATTCATCTGATCATATGATGGCCTGTCAATTCTTTTACTAAAAGCGAACCCAATGGTTTGATCATCCCTGATCTTATAATTGATGGTTGCGGAAGGAAAGAGTTGGAAATAAGAAGAATCAAAATGGAAATTGCCATTGGACTGATCGCCTGAAAACTTTGTCTGTTCCGCCCTCAATCCCAATTGAAAATTGAACTTCTTAACTTCCTTACTTAGATTTATATAGGCGGCGGTATTTCTTTCTATGTATTTATAATGATTACTTTGGGAAGGATCATAAACAGGCGTTGAGGAACCGGCATCATAAAAATCCGCATTATTTACTGAAGTAACAATGCTTTTCTTTAATCCTGCTTCCAGCTTTCCATTATTGAAAATGTTTTTATTGTAGTCAGCTTTGGCAGATCTTATATTCACTTTCCCTTGCTGGTTTCCGTTCAATAAATAAGATGGGTGTTGCGTATGTCCCTGCGCATCGTAAAAGTCGGTTTTATTATTAGAGAATATACTTCCGGAGAATATGCCGTAATCCGCATCTGCGGAAAACTCTGCCCCTGAAGCGAAGCTGTGCTTAAAATTAATATTGGAAATAATGTTATTGAATTGGTTATCTGCAGTTGCTTTAGTAAAAAAGCCAGAATCAGGTTGATTGTTTTGATTAATGGTGGCTGATGCATCGTTATTTATCCTGGCTATATGATCGAGATTGCCCTGAGCTACTATACCAATGGTATTTTTGCTGTCCGGAAAAAAATCTATTCCTAATCTTCCCGAGTTTACATGTTCTGGAAATTTAATATAATCATCCTGGTCATAGCTTCCTGCAGAAACACCATTATTTGAAAAGATCCTTTTGGAAATATATTCATCGTATTGGTCGCGATAGGCATGGGTATAGTTGCCAAATACATTAAGCTTTTTATTCCTGAAATTGAATGTGCCGCTTAGGCTTTCCTTTGCATAAATACCCTGAGAAGATACAGCGGTTAGCATTCCATTCATACCGAGGCGCTGATCTTTTTTTAAATGAATATCTATAATACCGGAACTTCCTGCCGCTTCATACTTTGAAGAAGGATTGGTTATGATGTCAATCCTATCAATGTTTTCAGAGGGTAAAGATTTTAAATAGCTAGCCAGATCATTACCGGTTAGAGGAGAAGGCTTACCATCGATCATAACAATAACACCTTGCTTACCTCTTAATGATACAGAGCTATTTTGATCTATCGAAATACCAGGCGATCTTCCTAAAACTTCCAGAGCAGTGCTTCCGGAATTCAATGCGCTGGCTGAAACATTTACAACGATCCTGTCGTTAAGCTTTTGGATCAATGGCTTCCTGCCGGTAATCACAATTCCTTCCAGATTTCTATTTTGCCTTACCATATTGATCACCGGCAAATGAACCATTGATAGGTTTTCATTCAAATTGAATGGTTGCGAGTATTGATTTTCGTATCCGATAGAGCTCGATCTTATGATATATATTCCATAGATTATTCTGCTAAACCCTACTTGTCCTGACTTATCAGTAATGCCTGTCTTTACCAGTGAAGAATCCTTACTATTTAATAATTCGACTGTTGCGCTTTCAAGGGGAACGTTAGAAAAATAAACTGAGACCTGAACTGAAGCTTCATTCTTCTGCGCCATTGTTTGATAGCAATAGAACATAAAAATGAAGAGTACCAGTTTTTTCACAACCATTTGGATTTGAGCAGGTAAAATTATTCGGATCTGAATATTGGTTATATCACATGTTGATGTGATTTTTTAATGTTGCTTAACCGCAAAGACAGAAGGACGGGAAGGAAGGCGAAGTTTTTAGGTTTGCTTTTTAAAATTGACAGTTGACAGTTTACAGTTGAGAGATGGATAAAAACTAAATAAAACATGGCTAAAAAGTAACTATAACCTAAGTAAGAGTTAACTGAAGAACGCTTTTAATTAGGAGTCTGAACGCTTTTAATGT
>JBJMLT010000018.1:0-2034 GCA_045805165.1 Flavisolibacter sp. | reverse complement strand
TTCCTGCGGAACATGGATCGATCATTGGGTAAGGCACAGTAAACAATCAAAGCCTTCTTTTTGTGCAGTCGTTAAATGCTGGGGCACAGATGTTGTCGGCGCACATGTTCGAAAAACGGGCATTGATAAAACTGTTTACATTGCTCCAATCTGCCACAGTTGTAATATGTTGTCAGGGGAATTATTAATTCCTGATACAACCATTTTAGTCTCTGCTACAGCCTCAGACAAATGTGGTAAGGGTTAATGGACGACATTAACACCACTTGTATTAAGCAAAGCTAAACGGGTTTTTACATCGTCGATTTGCTTCATGTTAAAGCCTCTTATCTCTTGAACTATTTCTTGAGTAAGGGGCTTTTCTTCCACTTGTCTTACTTTCTCTACTAACTGTTGATCAGCTCCCAATAAAGCTAATGTATCACTAATATAGTGAATGAACTCTCTCTTTAAATATTCTTGTGAATGTAGCATGAATACTTATAATTCAATTTTCAGACCGTAAATCTGATTCAAATATATGTAAACTACTTTGGATTTCAAAGTGCTTTGGTTAAATTTGGTCTAACAGGTATATAGTTACCCATCAAGGCAAAAGTGGAAAAAAGAAAATAAGAACGATGCCAATGCAATAAGAAATTGATCTTTTTGGTTACTTTTTGCATCAAGGCAAAAAGTAACGTAAAACAAAAACAAAAACGCACTTAATGCAATATGGACTTGATCTTTTGTTCCACTTTTGCATCAAATCAAAAGTGGAAAAGAAAAATATAAACCTAACTGCTAAAGTAAAATCTATTACACCTAAGTCTCCCCTTTAGGGGACAGGGGGTGGAACAAGGGTTTCACTGAAAATACCTCTTCAATCCTAATATCGGCCTTTCCAATAAGTAAAAGCTTAAGCTGCTGGCCAGAACTGTAATAACGAAGCTGATAGATGCTATTGCAAATAAGGCTTGTATAGACGTCATTCCATAATTAAGAAGAAAAACCTTCATCAGCACACTGCTTAATACAACATACACAGGAATATGGAATACATACATTCCATAGGAGATCTTGCCTACGTAGTTCAGCATGGGTGATTTTTTCAGCCAGGTAAGTAATTTGAATTCTTTCTTTACAAATATGTACAGAAGTGTTGCAAAGAACAGAGAAACAATAGTATAACCTATGGTACTGAAGAATGGATTGGTAATTTCTGTATTCTTCCCTATTAATATGCCTGCAATAAAGAACATTATACAGAAGGAAAGAATGTATTTAAGCACTTTTACGGAAAGCTCTTTTCCATCTTTAATATGAATGGATAACAGGCATCCCATTAAAATACTATCCATTCTGGTAAGTGTATTGCAATAATATTTTACCATATCGAATGGATACTGACTCCACATATATACTCTTATGACCAGGGCGAGAAGAATAAGGGATACAATTACGATCTTCATTTTCTTTAGATCCTTAATTAGAAATATGAAGAAAGGCCAGATAATATAAAATTGCTCTTCTACAGCTAACGACCAGAAATGGGTAAGGAAAGGAGATTGACCCAGACCTTTGCGTACAAATAGCCAATTCTGCATATCAGACCAGAACCATGCCTGGTTCTGATTATAATAATTATAAACACTAATATTTTCTTTTGAAACGAAATAAGGTGCTACACAAAAGAAAACGATCAGTGTGCCATAATAAAGTGGAAATATTCTGAGGAACCGTCGGGCATAAAAATTCCTGAAATAGTTTTTATCTCTTTGTGATGCAATAAGAATGTCTGTGATTAAAAATCCGGATAATACAAAAAAGAGATCCACACCTGTCCAGCCAAACTTAAAGATTTGAAGAAAATTGAAATTGTGACAGAATAATACAAGCAGAATTGCAATGCCTCTCAG
This sequence comes from Flavisolibacter sp., assembly GCA_045805165.1. Taxonomy (GTDB): domain Bacteria; phylum Bacteroidota; class Bacteroidia; order Chitinophagales; family Chitinophagaceae; genus Flavisolibacter. The sequence continues at coordinate 136 of JBJMLT010000018.1, read as the reverse complement.
CACATCTAAGGCAGGGTAATGGGTTCTGTTTGTTACTATAGGGTTGCTGGACATTGGTTTTTAAGGAATTGGAATGAGTAAAAATAATATTCAGGTACTGCATTTCAAAATATGCAGAATTAATTATAAGATTGAG
>JBJMLT010000017.1:0-7460 GCA_045805165.1 Flavisolibacter sp. | reverse complement strand
TAATTCCTTACCAACTTACCTGTATATAAAATATCATCGGCGTAAGCTTTAAGAATATAGACACCGTTTCCTATGGCAGATGATAACTGCCAGCGTATTCTTCCTGAAGCATTGCTAATTTCTTTTTGCATAATCAGAGATCCATTTGTTGTTAGCAACTGAAGCTTTACGGACTTTGCGCTACGGGCGATTGAAATATCTATATAATTTTTAAATGGATTAGTAAAGGTCATTGCCTGAGGCTTGTTTTCGTATTTAATCATTATAACCTGGCTCAGTTTATAATCTCCATTCCGGTCGTTCATTTTCAACCTGTAATAATTTATCTCATTTAATTGAGGATCGTTAAATGCATAATGACGCGTAGAAAAGCTTTTCCCTGCTGCAGTTACATCACCTATTTTAATGAAATTCTGCCCATCCTCTGATCTTTGTATCTCAAAATCTTTAGTATCCTGCTCGTAAGAAGTAGTCCATTTAATATCAGCCGAACTTCCATTCAGCTTACCTGAAAATTCTATCAGGCTAACAGGTAATGGAATAGTGATTGTGCCTGTAAATATTCCTCTTCCATGGGTAGCTACTCCAAGTGTTTTATCTGAAGAACGGAATTCAATTCTGTCCACTCTTACATTTCCCATTCCTGCGTTATTAGCCATCCATACGGTTGATGATCCATTGATCGCAGCTGTAGACCAAACTCCCATTTCTGTAGCCAATACTATTCCACCAACAGATTCAATCCTGCTTCCCGGAGAATATCCTGACGGAAGGAATTTGCAAAACCTGACAGGAACATCGGGTAAAGTAGCATTATCCAATGTAGCCCATGTAGTACCACCATCTGCAGACTCCCATATACTGTTTACTCCATAATTAGATAATGTAAGAATGATATGATTAGCATTACCAGTCTCAATATCTAGTGATGAAATATAATTACCTGAAGAAGCGATACCTGCAGGCAGAGTAACAGTTGTAGCTACAGGAGTTGTATTTGCATTGTTAATAATATAAAGTTCAGGAACCGCAAGCGCACCAGCTCCATCACCTGTTGAATAAGCCACCCATACCCTGTTTGCGGTATTGGGATCTACCTTAACCGCCGAGACTGAATTATTAGCAGAACTTGCAATTGTATAACCATCTGCACTTGCAGATGATGTTGTGAAATTATAAACACGTTCGAACCCTCGAAGAGGACCACCGCAATAAAGATGATCAGTTGAGGGATCATAATCTGCAGGATTAATAAACCTGTCAGCACTTATAGAGCCTAAATAATTAAAAGTTGTACCACCATTATTTGAAAAATTAAATGATGCGCCAGTAAAACTGGTATACTGCAAATTAGGATTGTCACTATCTATAAAGCATTGTCCTCCGTCTCCACCGCTTGCGACAGAAACGGAATTTATTCCTCCGGAAGAAAATTTATGTGAACCATTATCCTGAGCACCTGCTAAGAAGTAGTTGGATCCAGAATTAGGATTCATTGCCAAGCCATAATATTCTGTAACGTTATAAGAGGAATTTTTAGATGTAAAAGTGGTTCCTCCATCATTAGTATAATAAAGACCGCCATCGCAACCAACTATAAATTCTGTAGATGAACCCGGGAAAAATTTAATAGCATGAATATCGGCATGAATGCTGGGAATTGCACCGCAACTATTTGACCATTGCGTAGCCTGCGCCCATGCTGTTCCTGAATTAGCAGTTTTAAAAATATCGACTCCACCTGCGAAGACCAATGCGTCATTTGAAGGGGAGGAAGCTAAAGTAAGATCGTACCATGCCTGGCCTCTTGTAAAATCAGCTTTTGTAGTTCCCTGATCGCACCAATTGCCAACATCGATTGTACTCCAGGTTGTTCCACCATCCGTACTTAAACGTGTTCCACCTGTTGCCGATCCCGATCCCTGAGTGAGAGCATAAATTTTACTATTATTAGTAGCTGAACATTCAAGTTCAATTCGTTGAAATGAGCCTGCCGGAGAAATATTTGTCCACGTACCTGCATTCCCTACTGTAGCTCCCGCTGGTGATTTCCATATTTTTCCAACGGCCACTCCGGTACTATAATCTATAGTTGAAGCATAGATATCTCCGGAAACTGATCTCTCGATATCCATTCCGGTCATATCAGTTGAAGATCCTGCCCCTGCGTAACAAGAGCCTGTGGATACACCAATAACGCGGGTCCATGTACTACCCCCATTGAGCATTCTAAATACACCTCCCCGATTACAAAATTTAGAAGAACAGGAAGCATATACATCTCCATTAGTATATACCATCAACTTTTGTACATAGGTAAAATCATTTACACTTGCGCCACCTGTTGTTGTAGAAGCGATAAGGGACCAGTTAGCACCACCATCTGTGGTTTGATAAACACCGAGTCCTCTAATAGCGTCAATATTTCCATATCCTTCACCTGTGCCTACATAAATAATGGATGGATTAGACGGATGCTGAGCTATACAAGTAATTGCAAGATTTTGAACAATACCCGGAACATTGGCCCAAACAGGAGTAGCAGCTTTAAAATTGGTTGTTTTCCATAATCCTCCCCCAACGCTACCAGCCCAAACGGTATTACCAGTACCATCTGAAGCATCTATCAAAATAGCCCTTGTACGGCCACCAATATTATTTGGACCTCTTTCTGACCAGGTTATATTTGAAGTACCTTCTGTTCTTTGATTTTTCGAAGCTTCCAGCTTTGTGCGTGCCTCAATATACCGTTCGTACGGTATGCGTCCTAAAGCAGGATCGAGAGTCATGATAAATTCATGCCTTAATTCTTTTTCAGGGCCATCCTGATCATCATCTTCATCTTCATCAGATCTGGAAAGAGTTAATTTATGTGCTGTAAGTTCTTTATTTTTTAGATGGGGTTTATGGGACCTGTGGATCAGAATAAATGTTAAAGCAGAAATAAGAATAATGCAGAAACACCAAAGCATTGGTTTTTTCATGAATACGGATGTTTACTGCAAAATATTAAATAATAACTACATGTCATAGAGACTGTCCATTAAATTATTAATCTCTATTATTGAAATATTGACCATTGATTTATAGGTAATTATGCAGCTACTATTATCAACATCCAAGAATAGAACAAAAAACCCTCCAAATGGAGGGTTTAATGCTTACAACCAATTATATCAATTCCTAACATTAAATAATTGCAATTTCATTTTATCGGCTATCGAAAATAAAGCTTCAATATCCGGATACGGTGCTTACAGGAAATAAAAAGGCATATGCTTAAAAGGGCATATGCCAGGATCGAGTAAAACTTACTCTAAAAGTTAAGTTTTTAGTATGCAACAAAATACCTGAAATAAAAAAGCCCCGAACAATTCGGGGCTTTTTAGAATAAAGTATATATTACCATTTATCAACTTCTTCTGATGAGGCAGTAGGTGAAGGAGTAATAACCGTAGCTGCAGGAGCAATTACATCAGTGGAAACTTCTTCATTATCTGTTTCAGTTTCTACTTCATCATGATTGTAAGCATCGAAATCAAAATCGGGCATTAACTGTGTTTTTACATGGTCAACAGCTTCTGTCAATGCTTTAATGAATTTATTGAAATCCTCTTTATACAAGAAAATCTTATGTCTGTCGTATCCATTATCATTAAAGCGCTTGCGGCTTTCGGTAATGGTTAGATAATAATCATTTCCACGGGTAGCTCTTACATCAAAAAAGTAGGTTCTGCGCTTACCTGCACGGATCCTTTTGCTGTAAATGCTTTCCATTTTCTTGTCGTTGTTGTCGTACGCCACAGTTGTAAATTTTTACAATTATATAAAAAGTTTTGGTTTCTATAGCTTACAAATATAATTATGTTTTTTCAACAGCCAAATTTGACGTATTATTGGTTTCAAGGTCTTCCTGAATCTGTTTTTCATACATAGTAAAATAGGCACCTTTCAAAGCTAATAAGTCTTCGTGCCTACCTGCTTCTACCATTTCTCCTTTTTCTAAAACTATGATCCTATCGAAATCAATGAGGCTGAAAATACGGTGTGTAATAAGCATTGCCGTTTTATTCTTCAGGTATTGATCCAGGTTAGCGAGTATCTCCTTTTCCGTTTTTGCGTCCACTGCACTAAGGCAATCGTCAAGTATAATAAGTGGTGCATTTTTCATCAGCGCCCTGGCAATGGAAATACGTTGCTTTTGACCTCCGCTTAACATTACACCCCGCTCGCCTATTTCAGTTTGGTACTTATCCGGAAACGATTCAATATCCTTATCTATTACAGCTAATGCTGCCGCTTCTTTTACTTTTTCCAAAGTTTTGGATTGGACTCCAAAAGCTATATTATTTTCAATTGTATCGCTAAAGAGAAATCCATCCTGTGGTACATAACTAATTTGTTTTCTTAGTCCGAGCAGATCGATCTCCTTAATATCTACGCCTTCCAATTTAATAGAACCGGTAGTTGCATCAAACATTCTCATTATCAATTGAGCTAAAGTAGTTTTTCCACTACCTGTTCTTCCAACTATTGCTATTTTTTCTCCAGGCTTAATTGAAAGGCTAAAGTTTTTAATAGCTAAAATGCCAGTATGTTCATAAACAAAATTGACATTGGAAAATTGGATATCACCAGTAAGCTCTATTTTTTCAGGATTTGGAATGGAAAGCACTTCCGGCCTTAAATGAAGAAATTCGTTCAATCTTTTCTGAGATGCAGACGCCCTTTGGATCATGCTAGCCGTCCAGCCTATAGCACTTACAGGGAAAGTGAGCATATTTATGTACATGACGAATTCCACTATGGTATCGATACCTATTTCCCTATGGCCATTCAAGTAATAGAAGCCTCCAATCATTATAGTTAGTAAAGTGCTTAACCCTATCAAGAGAGTCATAGAAGGGAAATACAGGGACTCGATCTTTGCCAAATTAACAGCCTGCTTTCTATAATTTTCACTGCTTTTTTCAAAATGGCTGAACATGGGTTGTTCCTGCACAAAAGATTTTATGACCCTTATTCCTGAATAAGATTGCTGGGCATTGGTTGTTAATTGTCCCAATGATGCCTGTAATGCTTCACTTTTTTTATGAATGATGGTATTGACAAGATAAATTGTTAGTGCCAAAAGAGGTAAAGGGGCCAATACATATAAGGTTAATTCAGGCTCCCTTCGAAACATAAAAAATACACTCATTGAAATAAGTGTGATTAAATTTATGAGATACATTATGGCTGGTCCTGTAAACATTCTAACCCTGCTTACATCTTCTGCCATACGGCTCATTAAATCTCCGGTGCTATGAGTTTTATAGAATGCAGCATCTAAACGTTGGTATTGTTCGTAAACTTCATTTTTCTGATCATATTCTATGTGCCTGCTCATTACAATAATGGTTTGTCTCATCAGGAACATAAAAAATCCACGTAATAAGGCAAGGATTAAAATTGTAATACCGCAAAGCACAACGATCTTTATATCAGATACCTTTATGCCTTCAATAAAATGAATGAACTTAATTACAGAAATATCGTAAGAGGGTATTTTTTTTCTAGGAATATAGCCTGGCAGGCCCCGTTGGGCAAATTCAATAATAAAACTTGTTATCTGTGGTTGAAGTACGCTGAAATAGTTAGAAATAACAATAAAAAAAATGCCTATAACCAATCTTACCTTATACTTCCAGAAATATTTATTTAGTGCCTTAAGATGCTTCAACTATAAATTTTAATCAACAAATTTAATCAAGATAGCCTTTAGAGAATTTAGAATTAAAGTATGGCAATTGTGCCATCTTCAATTTGAGCTATGTAGGCTGTCAGTTTCAAATGCATATTTTTAAAATAAGAATCTTTTAATTCAGATATAAGGTCGTCGATTTTATCGTCCTTAACAATATTTATAGTACAACCCCCGAAGCCTCCCCCCATCATTCTGGCACCAATAACCCCTGACCTGTTCCTAACCTGATTTACCAGAAAATCCAATTCTTTACAACTCACTTCATATTCTTTACTTAAACCATCATGAGACTGGAACATTTTATGGCCGAGGGCATCCAAATTTCCCTTTTTAAGATCTTCGCAGGCCTGTAAAAGTCTGTTGTTTTCGTCGATAACATATTTGCATCTTTTAAATACGAGGAGGTCTACCGGCTTAACATAGTTTTCCAGCATTTCTAAAGTAACATCTCTGAGGCTGTTAACATTTTTATAATGCGGTTTAACCAACGCAACACCTTTTTCGCATTGCTGCCGGCGCATATTGTATTCGGATGACCCGAGCGAATGCTTTACATTGGTATTTAAAAGTAAAATTTTATATCCCTGTAACTTAAAAGGAACATATTCGTACTCCAAACTTTGACAATCTAATTTTATTACATGATCTTTTTTACCAAAGAGACTTGCAAACTGATCCATAATACCCACTCTTACCCCAGCATATTCGTGTTCAGCTTTTTGGGCTATAAAAGCAAGATCTTTTCTGCTTAAAGACAAATTGAGAAGCTGGTTAAGCGCGAATGCAGTAGCGCATTCAACTGCCGCGGATGATGACAGGCCTGAACCTATTGGAACGTCTCCCCCAATAACCAGGTTAAAACCGTTTATTTGATAGCCCTTTTTCTTAAATTGGTCAACCACCCCGAGTATATAATTAGGCCAAACTTTCTTATCCGGCATCATATCTGTTAAAGAAGTCTCAACGCTTTCATGGAATTCTTCAGACCAGAGGTTGATCTTGTCATCGTTCCTTAAATGAACTGCTACATATATAGCTTTATCGATTGCTGCCGGCAAAACGAATCCATTGTTATAGTCAGTATGTTCTCCAATTATATTTACCCTACCAGGGGAGCGAACCAATAATTGCTGACCGCCAAAAAGGCTTTGAAATTTCTGGCCGACCTGATGGCAAATTTCTTCATTTACTGTATGGGTTATTTCCATATTCTATTATAAAGATCAATAAAATTGATGATAGTGTAAGGGACTGAAAAAATGATACCTGTATCATTCAACTCTAATAATTCATGGTTCACCGATAAAAACCAATTTTAACACGATTTCAGGTAAGAAGTTTTAATCAATTGACGTTATTTTGAGTCTGAAAACAACAAACCTTTTAATCTAATACACCTGTATGTCAGCCACTAAAATAACCGTCCCATTTCTGGAGCATGATAATGAATTAGCCTACAGATGGAATGAAAACAAATCAAAAGAATGGATGGATAAAAACGGTTGGATCGTAGGATGCAACTATATACCAAGTAATGCCATAAATCAGCTTGAAATGTGGCAGGAAGAGAGTTTTGATCCGATCCTAATAGATAAAGAATTAAGCATGGCCGCCGATCTTGGCTTTAATACCATTAGGGTATTTCTACACCAATTAGTGTGGGAAAATGATCAGGCAGGATATTTAAACCGAATAGATCTTTTCCTGGCTATTG
>JBJMLT010000016.1:0-5788 GCA_045805165.1 Flavisolibacter sp. | reverse complement strand
CAATGGCCAACCTCATATATCCATTACGGTCTTCATATACAAATATGCCAAAAACTTCCTCCGCTCTTTTTTGAGAGGTATTGAAAATAGGCCACAACCTTTTGATCTCTGTAGATTCCAGGATAGCTGCCATTAATTCCGTACCTGTTGATCTGAATGAGATCGAATGAGTATGCTTTAAAAAGTTTTGTTTTTGCCTGCTGTCTGAATTATTGCTAAAATGACTGTTCACTCTGTTCCTGATATTTTTTGCCTTGCCAACATAGATCACCTTGCCCTTTTGGTCATGGAAATAATACACTCCTGGTGTTGCGGGTAAAGCTTCAAACTGCACTTTCGGTACATTCGGTGGCAATGATTGCTCTTTGGAATTACGATTTAAAGAAGTAGTAATGCTTCCCTTTACATCATTTTCAATTAGCTTTTTAAAAAGTACAACAGTGGCTGCGGCATCTCCTCCGGCACGGTGCCTGTTGATAATTTCAATTTCAAGTGAATTACAAAGATTCCCTAGGCTGTAAGAAGGAAGCCCGGGAAATATTTGCCTTGCCAATCGTACCGTGCAAAGCTTTTTAGTATTAAATGTATATCCGTGAAAATCTAGATGGCTTTTAATGAACGAGTAATCAAAATTTACATTATGTGCTACAAAAACATTTCCTTGTAAATAAGTGAATACTTTTTCAGCTATATCTTCAAATAAAGGTGCATCTGCTACCATTTCATTCGTAATGCCTGTAAAAGCCTGAATATATTTTGGAATAGCCTGCCTTGGATTGATCAATGTTTCAAACTCTTCGGTTACTTCATTTCCATCAAATATTTTAATGGAGATCTCTATGATGCCATTCGCTGCAGCATAACCACCTGTTGTTTCTATATCTACAATTGCATACATCACCCTGAAGTACTTTTGAGGAATTGGAAGGGACGTCGAAGTTCTAAAAAAATTAGCAATGGAACAACCTTTTGGGAAATTTTTAATGTTTAAGAACAGGCTGGATAAAGTATACAGGCATTTAGCCAAGCAGGCAAAAAGGCAAAACATTAGCTGCTTTAGAATTTACGACCATGATCTGCCTGAATTCCCTCTTTTGATAGAAGTATATGAAAGAAAGGTCTATATCGCTGAATATAAAAGAAATCATAGCCTTTCAGAAGAGCTCCATGAACAATGGCTAAGCGAATGCATAAAAATAATCGCAGCGGTCCTTAATGTAAGTGAAGAAGATATTTATATTAAGATCCGCCAGAGAAAAGCGGGCAGGGAAGGTCAATACCTGAAAATGGATGAGAAGAAAAATGAATTCATTGTAAATGAGAACGGATTGAAATTTATTGTAAACCTGAGCGATTACCTGGATACTGGTTTATTCCTCGATCATAGAATTACAAGACAAATGGTTCGCGAAATGGCTAACAATAAATTAGTCCTGAACCTTTTTTCTTATACAGGCTCATTTTCTGTTTATGCAGCATCAGGCAATGCGTCTGAGATCATTTCAGTGGATCTTTCCAAAACTTACCTGGAATGGGCCGGAAGGAATATGTCTCTTAATTTTCCGGATTATAATAATCACAAATTGGTACACGCAGATGTAAAAGCATTTTTAAAGGGAGACAAACCAGAAGGATTTGACATAATTATAATGGATCCTCCAACATTCAGCAATAGTAAAAGGATGGATGACTTTTTGGATATTCAAAAAGATCATGTCGAATTAATTAATAGCTGTACCAGGTTGTTAAAAAAGAAGGGTATATTAATTTTCAGCACGAATTACACAAAGTTTAAATTAGATAACAATAGTATTAAAGCATCCTCAGTAAAAGACATTACAAAAGCCACAACGCCCTTCGACTTCACCAACAAATTAAACCGCCAGTGCTTCAAAATCTCCAAATAAAAAATAAAGAGGGGCCACATCTAAGTAACCCCTCTTTAAATATCGTGAGATTTTCAGTTTTAACTTTTAACTTTTAACTTTTAAATTAAAAAACCACACCCTATTAATGGTATAAATAATTCACCGCAGTTACATCATTCGTATTAAACGTTCTGTTGCCACCATTAGAACAAGCAAGCATCCAGGAGTTAGGATCAGGTCCTGCTGGTGTTCCTGGAATTAAAATAGCCCCAACATTGCTGGCTCCTTCATTAGATGCAGTGCCTCCGCAGCTATAGCTTCTATCCATATAATCTGTATGGCGGAAGCCTATGCAATGGCCTATCTCATGTTGAATTACGGATCCAACATAATTTACATCAGGATTGGTTCCATATGCATATCTGTTGGTGTTCATTTTAATGGTGTTGTATGGATCACCAGTGCTTGTAGGAAAGCCAGAGCTACCTAATGTAATGTAACCGCCCCTTGGTCCCTGATTGAATCCTTTAATGGTAATATCTGGTGTTCCAGACGTGATCCTTTGAAAATGTAAGCTGTTGTTTAATCCATTATACCTTGAAATCGCCAGGTCCGCCCCTTGTACAAATGCAGTTCCAAGGTTTACTACTGCAACTGTTATAGTTCTCGGAAGTCTGGTTACCAGGTTAGTGGTTCGGTACTGTTCTTCACTTCCAACACGTAATAGTTTGGATTGTGGAGTACTGTTTAAAAGTTCATTGGTTAATACAATGTCACCTTCAACAAGGTATCCTTCATCTACTTTTTGCGCAGTGCTTGCACTAAATCCAAGCTGACTGATTTTTGCTAATGTCTCAGAGGAAATAGCAGCTTCTTGTGAATTAGATGTTTTGGCATCTTTTTTACAGGCTACAAGACTAAATACTACGATGCTGGCCATAATAAGAGGCATCCAGAGTTTTTTCATGTGCGTACTTTTTTGGTTTTCGTTGAAAAAAATGTTTACCCTTCAATTTCGATGTGTTAAACCATTTTAACAAAAAAAATACGGCAACTCTGTTGCAAATAAGTTTACATACAAGTTGGACTTAGTAAAACTCCGGCAGATTTTTTCTATCTATTCATTTCTAACCTCTATAAAACTTATATTGCTGTTAGATATGGTGCGTTGCGCTGCCCTTTTTATATTTCTTCAATTAATATTGTTTCATTATTCATCCGGCCAGAATAAAGAAAATAGATTCATTAGCCCCGGTCTGGAAAACAAGTTAAATGGAATGAATAAAGATGAAGTTGCAACCCTTGTTATTGTTTCAAAAGATACTTCATGGCTATCGACTAACAGCAACATTCATCTGGTAGCGAATTATCATTCAATTCATATAATTAAACTTCCAATATCTTTAATTCCGCAATTGATTTCTTCGGGAAAGATCCAGTTTGCTGATCTCCATCGGATTCCTAAAGAGGAGCTCACCACAGGGTCATTGGATCTTGGTCTTAATAAAATAAGTTTGGTACATGATCTTTTTCCATTAATAAATGGAGATTCTATCAGGGTCTCAATTAAAGAGCAAAACTTCGATACTTCGGATATTGATCTGAAAGGCAGATCATTTTCAACTGGGTTGCAGGCAGCCACCAGCTCCTCTCATGCTAGTATTATGGCTACAATTATTTCAGGGGCTGGTAATTCTTCATCTTATGCTTTGGGAGTAGCGCCGGCTTCATTAGTTACTTCTTCAGATTTTTCTTCTTTGCTTCCCGATCCGGATTCTATATTTATTCATAATCAGATCTCTGTTCAAAATCATTCCTATGGTACCAACATTGAAAATTATTATGGTGCCGATGCCTTGGCATATGATCTGAGTGCATATAATAACCCCAAATTATTATATGTATTTTCTGCCGGTAATTCAGGAACGTCTGCTCCTCCATCCGGATCCTATTCCGGCCTCAATGGCTTTGCCAATATTACCGGAAGCTTTAAAATGGCAAAAAATATTTTAACTGTTGGAGCCACAGATTCTTTTAATAACATTGGTTCTTTAAGTTCAAGAGGCCCTTTGTATGACGGACGCATTGGCCCAAACCTTGTTGCATTTGGTGAAGATGGTACTTCTGGCGCTGCGGCTCTTGTTTCCGGTACAGCATCTTTATTGCAACAGGTATACAGACAACTCTATTTTAAATTACCATCTTCGTCATTAATAAGATCTGTTCTTATTAATAGTGCCGATGCTTTAGATGCATCAGTTATTAATTATGTGCATGGATTTGGATCTTTAAATGCTTTTAGGGCACTTCAAACAATTAATGAAAATCGTTTTTATGAGGATTCAATATTTAAAAATGAAGTTCGATCTGTTCCTCTACATATTCCTGATGGAGTTGCTCAATTAAAAATTACTTTGGTTTGGAATGATACTCCTTCTGTTGCAAATGCATCTAAAGCATTAGTGAACGATCTGGATGCAAAGCTTCAATTTCCTTTAACCGGTGAATACTGGCTTCCGTGGGTTTTAAATCCTGCCGCAAATGTGGATTCTTTAAATCAGCCTGCCCAAAGAAAAATAGATACTTTAAATACCGTGGAGCAGATTTCAATTCTACACCCCGCTTCCGGTGATTATTTATTATGGATAGATGGTTCGAAAATTCATACTTCATCTTCACAGCCTTTTTCTGTATCCTGGCAATTTGATTCATCCAGGCAAATCTATTGGACGTATCCAACTTCTAACAATGTTCTTCAAAGCAAATCTCAGTCTGTCATTCGATGGCAATCCAATGATACCGGAACGGTTGCCTTAAGTTATTCAACTGATGGAAATAACTGGAATATCATTAATTCAAATGCTGATTTGCAAAAAGGCTATTTCAAATGGAATGTGCCTGGCAGCTTTTCAAAATGCTTATTAAAAATTACCAGGCAGGGTAGTGAATTGGTTTCAGACACATTTGTTATTTCTCCTTTGGTTTCTTTAAAGGTGGGTTTTGATTGTAAGGATTCATTTTTATTATACTGGAATAATATTCACGCTGATCAATATGAATTAAAAGTATTGGGAGAAAAATATCTTCAGCCATATCAAACTACTACAGATACTTTTGCCATCATTCAAAAAGCAGTTCATGCAGGATTGTTTTATAGTGTTGTTCCTTTGATAGGAGGAAGGGAAGCATTGCGAAGTTTTACTGTTAATTATACAACACAGGCTGCAAATTGTTATCTGAGAAGTTTTTATGCATTGCCTCATGCATTACACGAAGCATTGCTATCGGTTGAATTGGGATCATTATATAATGTTGCTGCAATTGATTTAAAGAAATGGAATGGTAAGGAATATATTCTGTTACAGACTATAAAGGACCCAATAGAATTGAGCCAAAGCTATACAGACAGTAACCTTGTTAGAGGATTGAATTTGTATCGTGCCGAGGTGATTTTAAAAAATGGACAACGGATAATCAGCTCTATAGAATCTGTAAGTTATTTCCCTGATCTGCCGGTATTAATTTTCCCTAACCCTTCACAGCAACAGAATCCGGTAACTATTTTAGTTAAGGACCAGGGAATATATTCTGTTCGGATTATGGACGCATTAGGAAAACTCGTAAAGCAGTTTGATCTTAATGATATATCTACATCTATTCCACCATTTACATTATCTAAAGGACTTTATTTTGTACAGGTATTCTCTGAATCAACTAATGTATTTGTACAGAAGCTTGTAGTTTACTAAGTAAAATGGGTAACGATTTTTTATAAGTCAAAAGTTAAAAGTCAAAACTAAAACTGTTTAAGCTCAGTATTCTTTTGTTTCACGCAAAGGCATATAAGGAGCTAAGACCGCAAAGGGGTGGTTAATTATTTATTATTGATTATTAATTATTGTAACTAGCCTAATTTGTAT
>JBJMLT010000015.1:0-4221 GCA_045805165.1 Flavisolibacter sp. | reverse complement strand
TAATGCAGAAGCAATTGCCATTTTTATAGCGCGTTTGTAATTAATTCGGTTTTCTATTTGACGGGCAATAGTATCACCAACGATCATTGCATCAAGCTCAGGACGACGGATCTCCAAAATGTTAATTTGAACATCATCTTTTCCTGTTAGCTTTTTTAGCTCTTCTTTAATACGGTCTACCTCACCACCACCTTTTCCAATAATAATTCCAGGCTTCGATGTATGAATAGTAACGATTAGTGTACCTAATGTTCTTTCAATACCGATTTTAGCGATACCACCTTTATTGATACGGGCATTCAGGTATGTTCTGATCTTATTGTCTTCAATCAGTTTTGTAGCAAAGTCTTTTTTATTGCCATACCAGTTAGATTCCCATCCTCTGATGATCCCTAACCTGTTACCAATCGGATTTGCTTTTTGACCCATGTTTATTGGTTAATTCTTTAAATAATTTTTTTTAAGGTTTAGCGTCAACAATAACTGTTACATGATTACTTCTTTTACGTACACGGTATCCACGGCCTTGAGGTGCAGGACGCATACGCTTCAATGTTCTCGCTCCATCAACAAATATTGTTTTTACATATAACTGACCTTCATCTCCGCCTTCATTCTTTTGCTTCCAGTTGCTGATAGCACTTAAAACAAGCTTACGCATAGGAACTGCAGGATGCTTGGGATTATGCTCCAGAACAGCAAGGGCTTTTTCTACTTTCATGCCCCTTATAAGATCTGCCAGCAAACGCATCTTGCGTGGTGATGTTGGATAATTTCTCAGTTTTGCTACTGCTTCCATTTTTATCTGTTTAAGGACTCAGATTTTTCAATCCTTACCCGTTTATTATGCTTTTTTACTTGAGTGCCCTTTAAAATTCCTTGTAGGAGCAAATTCACCTAATTTATGCCCTACCATAAACTCAGTTACATACACAGGAATGAATTTATTTCCATTGTGCACAGCAAATGTGTGCCCAACAAAATCAGGGGTGATCGTCGAACGGCGGCTCCAGGTTTTAACCACGCCTTTCTTTGATTTGCCTTCATTTATAGCAGCTACTTTAGTTTCTAAATGTGCTGCTACATAAGGACCTTTTTTAATCGAACGAGCCATTGCTAATTATTAATTATTAATTAATTTATTACTTGGAAATTTTACTTCCGTTTTTGCGCTGAATGATCAATTTATCACTTCCTTTTCCTCTTGTTCTTGTCTTTTCGCCTTTCGCATATTTACCTGTCCGGGAACGTGGGTGACCACCAGATGCGCGTCCTTCACCGCCACCCATTGGATGATCAACTGGGTTCATAGCAACTCCACGGTTTCTTGGTTTAATACCTCTCCAACGGTTGCGACCGGCTTTACCCATGCTTTGCAAATTATGGTCGCTATTGGATGCTACACCTACAGTTGCATAACAGTTGATCAACACTTTTCTTAATTCCCCACTCGGCATTTTCAATACCGCATATCTATCTTCCTTATTTGAAACCTGTGCTGAAGAACCGGCACTTCTCGCAATCTTTCCTCCTTGCCCTGGTTGCATTTCAATATTATGCACCACAGTACCTAAAGGCATATTTTTCAATTGCAATGAATTGCCTAACTCAGGAGCAACAGCATCACCGCTTAATACAGTAGCACCAACTTGTAATCCCTGAGGTGCAAGTATGTATCTTTTCTCACCATCAGCATAATTAAGCAAAGCAATAAAAGTGGTGCGATTTGGATCATACTCTATTGAAACAACCGTTGCCGGTATTTCTTTTTTATTACGCTTGAAATCAATCACACGATACATTTTCTTGTGACCACCTCCTATGTAACGCATGGCACGGCGACCTGATGAATTTCGTCCACCTGTTCCTTTCTTGAATTCAACCAATGATTTCTCCGGCTCATTGGTAGTAACCTCTGCGTATGCGTTTCCGATTCTCCAACGAGTACCGGCTGTAATTGGTTTATACTTTTTTAATGCCATATTCTGCAATATTTGCGGTCTTGCCGACCATTCTGTTTTATCGCTGATCTCTGATTTTATGATGGCCGATTTTTCATCAGACATCTAAAGATCAGACTTCAGACATATTTTTATATGTTTGAATACAAATCAATATTCTCTCCTTTAGCAACTGTTACCATCGCTTTTTTATAAGAAGGCTTTTGTCCCTGAACAAAACCCTTTTTAGTGTAACGGGTTTTATTTTTACCCGGAACAACAGCAGTATTTACATCTAACACATTAACTCCATAAAATTCTTCTACCGCTTTTTTGATCTCAAGCTTATTTGCCTTCCTGGCAACCTTAAAAGCGTAACGGTGTAACTTGTCTTGCTGACCGTTTGCTTTTTCGGTTAATATCGGCTTTATTAATACTTCAGAAAGTTTCATCTGAATTCAATTTGAAAATTTAAAAATTTGATCTTTTTGTCATCCGCACATTGTCACATCTGCACATTGTCATATTAATTATGCTGCTTCTTCCGCAGTCGCAAATATCTTTGCGGCGCTTTCGGTCAATACTAATACTTCAGAATTTATAATGTCATATGTATTTATATCGCTTAATAATACCCCGATTACTGAAGGCACATTGCGAATACTCAAATACAAATTGTCATTATATTCAGGAAGTACGTACATCAGCTTTTTCTCTGCAACTTTAATATTATTCATGATGTCCATGAAGTTCTTTGTCTTCGGTGTCTCAAGATTAATATCCTCCACTATAAATATGGCATTCTCTTTGGCTTTATGAGCAAGAGCTGACATCTTTGCCAGATCTTTCACCTTGCGGTTTAATTTAAAGTCATAAGCATGTGGCTTAGGGCCAAACACAGTACCACCACCTTTGTATAATGGATTTCTGAGGTTACCTTTTCGGGATCCACCAGTTCCTTTTTGACGGTGAAGTTTCCGGCTGGCTCCTTTAACCTCAGCACGGGTTTTCACTTTGTGCGTACCCTGTCTTTGAGCAGCTAAATATTGCTTCACAGCCAGATAAATAGCATGGTTATTTGGCTCAATTCCAAATATCTCTTCTGGGAGTTCAACAGTTCTGCCTGTTTCTTTTCCTTTATTATTTAATACTTTCAGTTGCATGATTACTTTTGGATTAAAACGATTGAACCATTGTGGCCCGGAACCGAACCACTTACCAATATGTAATTTTTATCAGGGAAAATCTTAACTACTTTTAGTCCTTTTGTCTTAACCCTGTCCTGACCCAATCTTCCGGCCATTCTCATTCCTTTCATTACTCGGGCAGCAAAAGACGAGTTACCAATGGAACCAGGAGCTCTTTGACGATCGTGCTGACCGTGAGATGCTTCTCCCACACCAGCAAATCCGTGACGCTTTACAACGCCCTGAAATCCTTTACCTTTTGTAGTACCTACAACATCAACTTTTTCTCCTTCAGAGAAAATGTCAACTGATATGGTATCACCTATAGTCTTTTCCTGGAAGTAGTTTCTGAATTCTTTTACACACTTTTTAGCCGCAGTATTGGCTTTTGAGAAGTGATTTTTTTCTGAAGAAAGAGTGTGCTTTTCTTTTTTATCGCCAAATGCGATCTGAAGAGCATTATAGCCATCAGTTTCCTGAGTTTTCACCTGTGTTACAACACAGGGGCCTGCTTCAATAATAGTGCAGGCGGTTTGCTTGCCACTAGGATCGAAGATGCTGGTCATCCCAATTTTTTTTCCAATGATTCCTTTCATTTTCTTACGGTTTTTTCCCGCAAGGTTATACAAGACATCTGCCAGCGGCTGATTCAATCCTGGTTTATCACTGACCTTTTCCCGATTCGCCAGCTTAAAGCTGACTGAGGAAGTACCGGTGACAAACAAACCTCGAAGGGCTTGTTTATTATGTTATACTTCATACCCCTAAAAGGGAGTAGGAAGTTTTTAAATTCAGAGCTCTTTTCTCTTTCGCTATAGCCTCAGATTGAGAGTTGATCTATTTTCTTATAAGAACTTTCGCCTTTTCCACTATCGGAAATTGGCATTTATTTCAATTTGATCCCCGCTATTCCCTTTTGGAGTCGGGTATCTGATCAGGCTTTTATTTCAACTTCCACACCTGAAGGAAGATCCAGCTTTGATAAGGCATCTACAGTCCTTGAAGAAGAAGTGTAAATATCCAATAAACGCTTATGTGTAGCTAACTGGAACTGCTCGCGGCTCTTCTTATTTACGTGTGGTGAACGCAATACC
>JBJMLT010000014.1:0-5200 GCA_045805165.1 Flavisolibacter sp. | reverse complement strand
GGGTGCAACTCCTAAATATCAGCAGCTGGCTCTATTTATTGGGGTAATAGTTTCTTCAATTGCTGTTGGATTAACTGTAAAAATTCTGGACCATCCTACTGTCGAAATGCAATTGCAAGGTTTACGCCATGCTATTGGAAGTAATAAATTTTCAGCTCCGCAGGCTACATTGATGGCCACCTTAATAAGAGGTGTTCAATCTCACAATTTGGATTGGCAATTCATTTATGTAGGTGTCTTGATGGCGGTTGTAATGGAACTATGCGGTATTAAATCATTGAGTTTTGCTATCGGAGTATATCTTCCTTTATCAACAACATTACCTATTGCTATTGGCGGTGGTATTAAAGCGTTGGTAGATTGGGGTGCAAAAAGAAAACGAAAAGAAGAAAGCGTTGCTGGCGACGATCTGGGCAAAGGAAATTTATTTGCAACAGGACTTGTTGCCGGAGGTGCTCTGTTTGGAGTGGTAGTAGCATTTTTACAAGCCTTCCCTTCTTCTGCAAAAGGATTAGATAATATTAGCCTCGAAAATAGATTACGAAATAATTTAAATGATGCAGGATATTACATATTAGCAGTCTTATTTTTTGCTCTGATGGCATTTTTACTCTACCGCGCCGCAACAAAAAAAGATAAAATCAACTAACAGATTTTATTTAATAAACTATTGCATTCGATATTTAAAATTTGAGACCTAAGTTCCCCCTATAGGGGGACAGGGGGATTATTGACGTTAAATAAATTCCATCATCCCAAACTTCTTTCCCAACACCACTTCATCATTCGCTCCCAGCCATTTATTCAACACAGTAGCATAAACACTTTTAAAATCTACTTTATATTTCAGATCACCTTCATCCAGATCGTTCAGATCAGGCATTGCATTTATAATTCCCCTTTGCTTCAATCCGCCTCCAAGCAATATCATATTATTTGCTGTTCCATGATCTGTTCCACCACTTGCATTCTGTGAAACTCTTCTTCCAAATTCTGAAAAAGTAAACAGAAGCACATCATTAAATCTTCCTTGCGATTTAAGGTCTTTTATAAAAGCTCCAACTGCATCATTCAATTCCTTAAATAATCGTTGTTGCTGATTTTCCTGATTGATATGCGTGTCAAAGCTTCCAAGTGATACATAATACACCTTCGTATTGATGTCAGAAAATACTAGTGAGGCGATTGTCTTCATATTTTTACCCAATTCGGTATTTGGATACTCCGTTGACGATGGATGAAGATTCGATTGCTTAAATATATAGTCTGCAGATGAAATAGTTTCAGCCATTGTTTTATATAGATAATCAACTGGCTGTTCTTCATGATGCTCTGTATGTTGTTTGGAAATATCTTTAAAGAATTGAACATTACTGGTACCATATAATCTTTTGGGATCGCGTAGCGCAAGACCATTGGTATGTTCACCCTTAAGTGCAAGGCTTAATATATCATCTATTTCCAAAGCTTGTGTGGGTAAGCTGCAACCACTGCATTGAGCATCAAGATACCTTCCAAGCCATCCGGTTGAAATATATTCATTGCTTTGGCTCGCGGTTTGCCAAATGTCCATGCTACGAAAATGGGACCGGTCAGGATTCGGATAACCCACATTATTTATAATACCCAAAGTCCCATCATGGAAAGCATCGGCAAGAGAAGTAAGTTCAGGATGAAGTCCTGTTTCATCTGTAAGGATTAAAGCTTTGGATTTTTCTATTCCAATTTTTGGTCTTGAGCTATAATAGATATCATTACGGATAGGGATTACAGTATTCAATCCATCATTGCCCCCGCTAAGCTGAAGCACAACGACTACTTTATTTCCTGCAGGCACTTTCGCTACTCCTTCAAAAGCTTTCAAAAACTTGGGTACAAAGAAAGATGCTGTCGCCAGCGACCCCACCTCTAAAAACCCCCTCCGCTTTATAACCATAAAAAGAATTTTAAATCAAATTGTAAATTGTAAATAGTAAATCGTAAATCAACACAATTGATATTCCGGTGTACTCATAACCTGTATCGTTGCAGTCTTTAAAAAACTTTCCTTGCTTTCAGCATCTGAATGATCCGAGATCATATTCTTTGAAAAAGAAGGTTTTACCTGTAATAAATAATTGCTAATAGTAGGAATTAAATTTTCTTTTGAAGTAGATTGAAAATTCTTTAGATATGCATTCCAGTCTATAACAGCATTTATGGAATTAGGGAGACCTTTTTTATTTATTTTTTGCTTTACTATAGTTTGGGTTTCCATATGTCCCATCATTTGATCATCATCAGTTTTTGGCCGTACATTTAATTCATCGGTATCGTTGATCATTTGTGGTAGTCGCATTCTTACCATTAAGGTTGAGCTGTCAATCCATGATTTTCCTCCAGGCCATCCTGCCACATTGGGCGGGTAGAATAATATTTGTCCTAATATTCGCTGAAGTACCAATTGAGCATTTAAATTTTCAATCTGCATGGGAAGCATTCTGCGTATCCCTGCAATTAATTCAATGGGAGATTTAATACGGCATCCAATGTTTTTATCATCGTAAAACCAATCGGAAGTAAAAATATCTTCCATTAATAGCGATATTGCATAATCATTTGAATAGAAACGGTCAGCCAGCCATTCAATTCTTTCTTTATCAGGTACTTCATTTACAAAGTAGCGATAGATCTTTTGGACTATGAACCGGGCTGTTTCCTTTTGTTTTAAAAGAATGTCGAGTACATTATCTCCATCAAAATTGCCTGTTTCACCTAGTATTGTTTTATTACCATCATCATGCTGAAACTTTCTGAATACAAATTCACCTTTAAGGTTAGCTCCCCAACCTGTAAAAGCTCTTGCTGCTTCTTTTATATCATGTTCGGTGTAATGGCTCCTGCCAAGGGTAAATAATTCCATGACCTCCCTTGCAAAATTTTCATTCGGATGATCTTTCCTGTTTTGGTTGGCATTAAGAAAATTCAGCATAGCAGCGCTTTTGGAAACCTCATGAAGTAGATCTCGAAAGTTGCCTAATGCATTTTCCCGGATAATGCCAAGCATATCCTGTTGATAGAATATATTAATGTTCCGTGATGCGAAATGGCCATGCCAGAAAAAAGCCATCTTTTCTCTCAATTGAGCATTACTTTCAACCATTTCATTTAACCAGGAAAGATTGAGGTTTTTAATGCTGTCTCTTTGCTTTTCACGGATCATTTTCTTTTCATCTTTATCCATTTCTTTTTTGCTCAGGACTACAGCATCATTAATACCCATAAATAGTCCCTTCAGATAGCTATCTGCCACATCTAAATATTCAGGTTTTTTAGAGGATGCTTTTTGAAGTGCTTTATATAATTCTTTATATGAGATTTGGGATAGCTGCTTAACTTGATCAGCCGCAGGACCAAATCCGGCGCGCCACATTAAGTGCTGGTTCTTAATCTGGTTGGAACTCATTGAAGTAAATTACGTTCACTGTAAGACTTTTACAATAATCTAAGGTTTAATAACATGTATTAGTAGATATCAGCAATCAGCGTTCAGCTTTAAGATATCAGCCACTTCTTCAAATCAGCAATCCAAAAATCAGACATCAGCGATGATAATTCTATTTACCTAAAATAAAACGAAAGCCAATATTGATTGGGAAAGTTGAACCGCTTGCATTAGTATAAAAGGAAAAGCCATTTTCTTTAAAGTTTCCGGAAGGATTTGAATTTTCAAAAACTGAATGTGTGTAGGATAATGTAAGTAAGTTATTAATAGTCGCTTCCAGATGAAACTTTTTAGTCACTGCGTAAGAGATCCCAGGATATAAATTTAAATTGATTGACGTTTGTTTATTGATATTATAATCTGTTGCTCCATAGGTTTGACTTATTTTATAATATGAAAATAGGGCCTGACCTTGTCCGAATAAGTAAAAATATTTGCCAAGCTGTTTGTATTTTCTGAGAAAGAATCCGCCTCCATAATTGTTACTTGATGCATTTGAATTATAATCACTTTTCCCATACAATAATATAACGCCAATAATTGTATTTTCCTTAATTGCAATCCCTACCTGAGGATCAATATAATAAGATAAAAATGCATTTGTAAGCGTATCTGGCTTGTTTTGGCTTACTCCAATATTACCGCCTAAAAAAACAGATCCCTTATTAATTTGTGCAAAGCTGGAGAAAGAATTAAATAAAACAACAATTATAAAGAGTAGATTCTTTTTCATATGCAATCGGTTTAGATACTAATGTTAGGAACAAAAACAAAAAGCAGAACATTTCAGTTCTGCTTTAACAACGAATTATCATTACAAAAAGTTTGTAATGTATTGATTAAGGCTTCGCATTCGCCAATACGTAAGCAGTTACTTGTTGTGCTTCTGTGTCATTCAATTTTGCTTTCGGTATCATTGCTTTCAAAATAGAATTCCATCGGTCAGCAGTGTAATTAATCGTATTCTTTAAGCCGTGGCATTTCCCACATTTCGCAGTATAAACTGTCTTGCCTTGCTCTACTAAAGCTGCATGTTCATCTCTTGCTTTTATGGCTTCAGCGGAAGCTGCTGTTTTCCTGTGGCATGCAAAAACTCCTAGGGCAAGAACTGTAATAATTAAGGTTTTCTTCATATTAATGGTTGAACTTTAAAACTAGGGATTTACATTTTTCGAAAAAGAATAGTAATGTTAATTATCCTTAAAAATCATAAAATAAAAATCCCCATATCATTTTCTTCTCTTAATTAATCTGACAGATAAGATCCTTATATCTTGAATAGGCCTGTCTTTATCTTCCCCTTTGCTTGTTATGCTATTGGCTATTTTATCTACCACATCCATTCCTTTAACTACTTCTCCAAACACAGTATAGCTTTGATCAAGTTGTGGGGTGCCTCCCAGCGTTCTATATACCGATCTTTCAATTTCTGGGATCTTCCTTCCTTTTAATCTAAACTTTTCAATAGAATCCAATTGTTCATCTGTGAACGGCTTGCCTTGTACAATATAAAACTGGCTGGCACTGCTGGCTTTAGTCACATTTACATCATCTGGCTGGCGTGCTGCTGCTAATACTCCCTTTTTATGGAAAAGGGTGATCTTGAATTCAGCTGGAATAGTATAATCCGCGCCTCCGAATCCTAAAGGTTGACCAGATACTGCATGCTTGCTGTCCGGATCTCCCGCCTGTATCATAAAATTCTTTATGACCCTG
>JBJMLT010000013.1:0-2805 GCA_045805165.1 Flavisolibacter sp. | reverse complement strand
GTGAACTCTCTTCCTATGGTGCTCCATATTTGAACGTCGATCTTGGGTCCGTAAAAAGCGCCTTCATCCGGTACTTCAACAAATGGAGTTTCTGAATCCACTAAAGCTCTCCTTACCATTTCCTCTGTTTCCAGCCATAATTCAGGTTCGTTTATATATTTCTTGCCAAGTTTGGAAGGATCATGAAGAGATAATCTCATTACAAACTTTTCTATGCCGAATATCTTAAAATACTTAAGATACATATCATTTACAGCTCTGAACTCCTGTGCGAAATCTTTTTTGGAACAATAAATATGTGCATCATTCATATGCAGGCACCTCACTCTCATCAATCCAAATAATTCACCGCTTTGTTCATACCTGTAGCAAGTCCCATATTCCGCAAGTCGAAGAGGAAGCTCCTTATAGCTTTTAGGTTCTGCAGCAAATATTTTGTGGTGATGAGGACAATTCATAGACTTCAGATAGTACTTTACGCCTTCCAGTTCCATCGGTGGATACATGCTATCCTCATAATAAGGTAAATGTCCGCTCTTTAGGTACATGCTTTCTTTTGCAATATGAGGAGTAACCACGCGTTTGTACCCGGCTGCTGCTTCCGTTTCCTTTGCAAGTTTTTCCAGTTCTTCAATTATAATTGTTCCATTAGGTAGCCATAAAGGAAGGCCTGGACCTACATCATCATCCATGGTAAATATGCCTAGCTCCTTTCCAAGTTTTCTATGGTCTCTTTTTTTTGCTTCTTCAAGTAAATTCAGGAATTCATCTAATTGTTTCTGCGAAGGGAATGTAACTCCGTAAATTCTCGTAAGTTGTTTGTTCCTTTCATCACCTTTCCAATAAGCCCCTGCTATATTCGTAAGCTTTACTGCTTTAATAAATCCCGTATCGGGAATATGCGGTCCACGGCATAGATCAGTAAAATTCCCCTGTGTATAAAATGTAATATTCCCATCTTGCAGGCCATTTAATAAATCAAGCTTATACTCATCGCCTTTATCGGCAAAATATTTAATCGCTTCCGCTTTTGTGATTTCTTTTCTTATGTATTTATTGTTCTGTTTTGCAAGATCTGCCATTTTTACTTCAAGCTTCCGTAGATCTTCTTCAGTAATAGATCTACCCCCAAGGTCTACATCATAATAGAATCCATTTTCAACTGGAGGACCAACCCAGAATTTAACTCCGGGAAACATTGATTCAATGGCTTCTGCCATTAAATGCGCGGAAGAATGCCAGAATGTGCTTTTGCCATTAGTATCTTCCCAGGTTAGCAATTTAAGTGTAGCATCCTCCTTTATGGGCCTTGAAGCATCCCATGTTTGGCCATTGATATCTGCTGCCAGTACTTTTCTGGCCAGGCCTTCGGAAATCGATTTTGCAATATCCAGGGCGGTACTTCCTTTTGCATAGGTCCGCACTGCTCCATCCGGAAATGTAATTTTTATCTGTTCATTCATATTAAGAGCCGCAAAATTAACGATTTGAAAAGGATGTTAATAAGTAATTTCACACTGCTATGAAATTGACTTTGTTAAAGCCTTTTCTTGGAGTCTTGATAAGTATCTTTTTTATTACCCCAAATAGTAATTGCCAAAATCTTACAGGAATATGGCGGGGTCGTTTTATCACTGAAAATGGTGATGAATATAAATATGAATTGCAGATCGATCAGTCAAAGACAAATCATCTTACCGGCGTTTCTTATTCTTATTTGGATACACGATTTTACGGGAAAGCTATTCTAACTGGCAATTTTATTAAAAATGCCTCTTCAGCATTGATACAGGAATTAAAAACAGTTGAACTTAAAATGAGCGGAGGCTCAATGGCCTGTATTATGAAATGCTTGTTTACTTATGCAACTTCAGGTAAAGAAGAATTCCTTGAAGGAACGTTTACGAGCACTTATGAGAAAACAGATCCTCTTTCTCAAATAAAAAAAGGTGGAGATTGTGGAGGCGGAAAAGTGTTTCTCCGTAAGGTTACTACCTCAGATTTTTATGAGGAGCCTTTTTTAAAGAATAATAAAACAGTTGAAAAGAACGATTCATCTCTTGTGAAATCTATTCCTCCCCTTAGAAAAGTTCCTCCATCTATTAAAACTTTTAATCAACCGAAAGCGCATATTGCAAATAGCAAACTTCCCACTAGTAAATCCATTGCAAAATCAAATAAGCTACCAAAGAAAGTTCTAAAGGATATAAAAAAGGATTCAATTGAACATCATAGAACTACTGGTGCAGTAACAGTTGAAAAGTCATTTGAAATTCCAAAGATCAGTATTCCGGTAACTACCAGGTCAAGAGAGAATGAGCTCATTCAAACTCTTACAGTCAATAGTGAAGAAGTCATAGTGAGATTATACGATAATGGAGAGGTAGACGACGATACTGTTTCAGTTTATATGGATGGCAAGCCACTGGCCATGAATAAAAGATTATCAACCGTTCCTATCATACTATCAATTAAGATGGATGAAGAATCGCCAGAGCATACCCTGGTAATGTATGCTGAAAATATGGGGCGTATTCCACCTAATACTTCCTTAATGATCGTACAGGATGGCGATAAACGATACCAGGTCAGCATTGTTTCTACAGAACAAAAAAATGCAATGGTACGTTTCAGATATAAGAAAAAAGAGCAATGACCACTGGTGTAAATCTATAGATTTCCAATCATGAAAACAGTTATTTTCCACTCGTGAAGCTCCGCATTATATTATTTTTTTTACTATTACTATCGGTTCACTTTAGTAAATCTCAGGCTTTAAACGGTATTTGGAAAGGAACTTTAACT
>JBJMLT010000012.1:0-2131 GCA_045805165.1 Flavisolibacter sp. | reverse complement strand
GATGTGCAGGGCATTGACGAAGGCTTCTCAGATTTTTATCGTCTTTTCTGGAAGGCTCAGGAACTGAGCACAGACGAAGCAGTGATCTCCTGGGGTGACGTAGGTATTCAGGACTTTCACAACATGAACTGGTCTTCTAATAATAGCTTCCTTACCGGATTATATTATCGTTGCTTATATCAGATCACTCTTTGCAATGATTTTATACGTGAATCATCTGATGCCAAATTAAGTTCCAGAGGAATTACTGGAGCAGACGCTGATAATATACGTGAATACGCAAGAGAAGCAAGATTTTTAAGAGCATTTCAGTATTGGGTATTAATGGACCTTTATGCGAATCCTCCTTTTGTAACAGAGAACAGCGCAATTGGTGGAGCCCCTCCTCCACAGGCTACAAGAAGCCAGGTCTTCAACTATGTGGAAAGTGAATTAAAAGCAATTGAGCCTGATATGCCTGCCCCGAGGGCTAACGAATATGGGAGGGCAGATAAAGCGGCTGTATGGGCTTTGCTTGCACGGGCTTATCTGAATGCAGAAGTATATACAGGTACCCCTCATTATACGGATGCTATAACTTATTCGAAAAAAGTGATCGATGGTGGTTATTCATTAGTAAGCAATTATCGCTGGCTTATGCTGGCTGATAATAATTTAAACTCCAATGAATTTATTTTCACCATCAATTATGATGGATTAAGAACACAGGGATATGGAGGCACTACTTTTCTTACTCATGCTTCAGTAGGCGGATCAATGCCTGCATCCGCATCAGGAGTAGGAGGTGGATGGTCAGGTATTCGCACAACAAAAAACATTGTCAATCTATTTCCTGATATAAATGGAAACTCAGATACACGTGCTCAATTTTATACATCAGGACAGAATTTAGAGATTAGTAATGAAACGAATTTCAATGATGGCATTGCAGTTACAAAATACAGAAATGTAAAAAGAGATAGCTCATTAGGACAAAGTCAGGATTTTTCTGATATAGATATGCCTCTGTTTCGCTTACCGGAAATGTATCTCATTTATGCTGAATCAGTCTTAAGAAATGGAACAGGTGGAGATATTGCAACAGCATTGCAATACATCAATAATTTAAGGGAAAGAGCTTACGGAAATACAAATGGTGATATATCTTCAGGCCAGCTAACACTTGATTTTATATTAGATGAAAGAGCCAGGGAATTGTATTGGGAAGGATTCCGCAGAACAGATCTTGTTCGATTCAACAAGTTTGTTGAAAGCAGTTATTTGTGGCCATGGAAAGGTGGTGTAAGTTCAGGAACAGGCGTTCAGCCTTATCTGAAGATCTATCCGATTCCATCAAGGGATATTAACGCGAATACAAATCTTAAGCAAAACCCAGGCTATTAACACATACTAATTAAAAATTATTATGAAAAATAAATCACTCATATTATTTCTTTTACTATTGGTAGGGTTCGCATGGTCCTGCACGAAGAAGGAAAATAAAGTATACCTGGAAGGGAGCACGCCGCCGGTATTAAAGTCTTCTATAAATGGAAATATTCCTTTGGATTTCACAACCAAAGATCAGGAAGCTATTAGATTATCCTGGACAAATCCCAATTATGTATTTACAACTGGCGTAAGCTCACAGAATGTATCATATTTAGTGGAAATAGATACAACAGGATCGAATTTTACCAATCCTCAACGGAAAACCCTTTCTATAAGTAATGATCAAAGCATCAGTATCAGTCAGAATGATCTTAATGATTACTTGCTGAATCAATTGCAATTAAATACTACAATGACGCATAACCTCGAAATCAGAGTTACTGCTTCATTAGCTAATGGAACTGTGCCGGTTGCTTCCAATGTTTTAAAATTCACTGCGAAGCCATATGCTATTCCTCCAAAAGTGGCTCCTCCTGCTTCAGGTAAATTATTTATTACCGGAAGTGCTACTCCTAAAAGCTGGATGAGTGGAGGCGACCCTGAAGTTCCTAGCCAGGAATTCACCCAAGTGAGTCCTACATTCTATCGTATCGATCACATCACTTTAAATGGTGGAGGATCTTACTTATTTGTTCCTGTTTATGGTGACTGGGGCGCCAAATATGGTGGAACAGGTGCTAATAATACAAATAATGTAAAT
>JBJMLT010000011.1:0-6869 GCA_045805165.1 Flavisolibacter sp. | reverse complement strand
TCTGTCAATCGTTTTCATTTTGGCCACTGTATGCCGCTGGTCATAATGAATATTTTCTGTTTGGAGCTGTCCTTTGTCGATCATTTCCTGCAACTTTATTAAAGCTCCAGCTTCGTGGCGGCAAATCTCACCCAGGTTATAAGGACAAGCACAACGCAGGGATAATGATTTGGGGTCTTTATAGTTTTGTATATAAACCTTATAAAATGTAGAATAATTATCGTCTTTAACGCGAAAGACAACAGAACTGAAAAGGTCATCATGTTCAACCAATTCTACAAAACCAATAGCATGGATCTTTTTGCCCCTTTTTATCACCTCATCACTACCGTGGGTATAGATATATTTAAGTAAATGTGGTAAAGCCAAATGATTTTAGATTTTAGATTGCAGATTTTAGATTTCCCTTCCCCCAGGCAAGCTATTTTTCAATAGCCTTCAATTATCCAAATATTCATACAATTGGCACCCTTCGCATCTATTCAAAATGCTCAAAAACATTTAAAATCGTATAATCCGATGCGAAAAGGACAATCTGCAAAAGTAACTGAAACCTTTCCAGAAAACCTGATAAAAAAGGATATTTAAGAGTTAAATTATCGTAAAGGGGGGCAGTTTGCGGCTAGTTTCCAGGTTTTAGCTGCGAGATCGTGAATGGTGAATGGTGAATGCTTTAACCCGGTTTGTTTTACAGGTTGTGGCATTGCTTGTTAACTTGTTAACTAATTACAATAATTAGTGTCTTTCTACGATGGCACTTGTCATTGCGAAATTAATCAATTTACCATTTATATATTCTGGTAAGACATTGGCGAGATCGGGAGTAAGGCAATGCCGGATATCTCTTTCAAGACCAAAATTGGTTAACCTGTGGTAATGGCTCGCCTCATTTCTTTTCATAAAGTCATACAAGTCATCTTTAGCAATTTCGTATAATGTTTCCGCGCAATGTGAAGAATCACAATTAATATTAAAATGTTCTTTTACCCTGCTAACCACGGCGCCTGCAAATAAAGTGTCTTCCATATTAACCCTATCCTTCCAGCCTGCACATGCAAGTATTACATTTTTTTTCATGCTTACCAAGTGATCACATACGACTGAAAGATTTAAGAAAGATCCAGTAATAATTTCTTTAGCACCTTTAGCCAATGCCATGTGCAGTAATCTTGTGCCATTGGTTGTAGTTAGCACCAGCGTTTTCCCTTCTACAAAAGAGCGAGGATATTCGAATGAAGAATTGCCATACTGCAGACCGGGAGCTATCTGACCATCTCTTTCACCTGCAGTAATGCAAGCAAGCTCCTTACCTAACTGAATGCATCTTTCCACACTATCGACAGGTATAATTTCCTTTGCTCCATTAAACAAAACTGTAGCCATGGTAGAAGTAGCCCTCAAGACATCTATCACTACAACAATTGAATTATTTACTTCGTATAAATTCAACAATGCAGGAGAAAGAACAGTATATAGAGAAGGCTTCTTCATTTGTTTAAATATTTTTTCCACTGATCGCTTTCAGCAACTTTTTTTATAACCTCATTTCGCTTATGGAGTAACGACGTCATATACTTTTCCAGGTACAATAAATTAGCCAGCTTAGCAAATAGTCCTTTGGGCGGTTCGTACAAGAACTGGTCTATCATAATAGTACCGTTTTCAATTGATTTGAAATAGTGCTCATGCTTCAGCATGCGAAAAGGCCCCTGAACCTGTTCGTCCTTAAAATAACCGGGCCGGTTTACCTGAGTCATTTTAATTTTTAATATCCTGTCTTTAAATAAATGCCTTGCTTTCCAGGTAACGGTTTGATCTAATTCCAGGGGACCGGATATGGTGCCATTTATAATCTCTTCCCTGAATTTACCCATAGAGTGCTTATGAAGATCTACACTTCTGCTTAATTCAAACACTCTTTCCGCCGGAGCATTTATAAATGTGGTAAGATGTATAAAGGGCATTAGACAAAATAATCAACTAAATGGAATCTTTACTACTTTGGCCTGCAATAATTTATCGCGTACCTTAATGAATACAGGTGTATCTATAGCTGAAAAAGCAGTACGTACATAGCCCATTCCCACTGCTTTATTCAGTCCTGGCAATTGGGTTCCCGATGTTACAATTCCTATTGAGCCTCCCAACTGATCTTTTATTTCATATCCATGCCTTGGAATTCCTTTATCTATCATCTCAAAGCCGACCAATTTTCTTTCCACACCCATTTCCTTTTGCGTTTGCAATTTCTGCTTCGCTGTAAATTCTTTTGTGAATTTGGTTATCCAACCGAGACCAGCCTCCAATGGACTTGTAGTATCATCTATATCATTACCATAAAGACAATATCCCATTTCCAACCTTAAAGTATCTCTCGCGCCTAACCCAACCGGTTTCAATCCTTGTGGTGCACCTATTTCAAATATGGCATTCCATATTTTTTCTGCGTTATTTCCTTTGTCCTCAAAATAAATTTCTACACCTCCTGCACCTGTATAGCCTGTCGCACTTATTAAAACATTATCCACTCCTGCAAAATTCCCTTTTACAAAAGTGTAGTATTTAAGGTCCATAATATCCAGAGCAGTCAAAGGCTGAATGATCTTAGTAGCATTTGGCCCCTGAATGGCTAATAAACATGTTCTTTCAGAAATATTCTGCATTTCCACTTTTTTACTATTGTGGCTGCTTATCCAATCCCAGTCCTTTTGAATATTTGAAGCATTAACGACGATCATATAAGTTTTATTCTCTTCAAGGCAGTATATAATCAGATCATCTACTATTCCGCCAGATTCATTGGTCATGCAGCTATATTGGGCTTTTCCTGCACTTAATTTAGAAGCATCGTTGGTTGCTACTCTTTGAATAAGATCCAATGCATCAGCACCTTTAAGAATGAATTCTCCCATATGGCTAACATCAAACACTCCTGCATTTTTTCGTACAGTTGCATGTTCATCATTAATTCCTGAATAACTGATCGGCATATTATATCCTGCGAACGCGGCCATTTTAGCACCCAGCTCTATGTGCTTTTGCGTAAAAGGAGTATTCTTCATTTTGAAAATTTAGGATTGCAAAAATAGGTGAAGACAATTAGCTAATTAGCCAGTTAGCTAATTAGCTAATGAAAAAGGGCTCCCTGGGGGAGCCCGGTAGCATTCCGCAGAAGCGGAACAGCCAACTTCAACCGAGTTGAATTATATATTGATGATTGAAAATGTAGGGAAAGCGAGCATAGTTGTATTTTCTTCTTCATCCACGTTTTTCTTTGAATTCTTTTTTTGCTTCAATTCCTGCTCTGTTTTTTTTAATTCCCTGTCAATGGAATCACGCACTCTTTTCTGTTCTACCTGAATGGCCCTTAAAGAATCCTTATCAGCAGGTACTGCATTTTTTTCTGCCAGCTTTGGGATTGAGATCAATTCTCCATCAGTCTGCATAATATAATCTACATTAGCCTCCCAATTAAAGTATTCATCATAATCCCAATCTGACCTGTTGCGATTATATCTTCTCCATCCCCTATTCCAATTCCGGTCAAATTTTCTTATTACTCCTTCATCATAAGCATCAAAAATGGATTCATCAAAACGTATCTTTTTACCTTCGGGAACCTGTATTTCAACAATAACCCCCTGACCACGGAATTTGCTATTTCTGTCAATTGCTAATCCACTGCCCAGATACAAAACACTATCATTATATGAAGAATTAAATCTAACATTAGCTGCCCTGCTTTGTGCATCCATTACACTTCGACCGGCGCTGTACTTAAATGTTTTCACATGATACAGTGAATCATCACTTTTTACTACGCGAACCTTTACATTATTATAACGCATTGTATCGTCAGTAATATCAAGTCCGGATCCTCCGGTATGCAACCACCATATGTTATCTGTTGTATGTATCTCCGGTTCATTTACTTTCACAATCATTTTAGCATTAACCGGCTGAGTTATGGAAATATCAGTTCCATAAGCTTCATATGCTTTTATATCTTTTGCTATACTTATAATGAATCCTATGACACAAATCCAACCTATTGTCCATAATCCTCCAAATATCCATCCCAGATAATTATTCCTTGAGCGAACACGAACAATTCTTCTGATCAGCCATACCATAAATCCAATAAGAGGTACTGCAAGGAACAGTATGATAGTACCCCATGCAAGTGATTTTTGCAAATTACTAGTCCATAAGAAATTATTTACTGGCCACCAGGCAACACCTCCGAAAATGAGAACCATTAAAGCAGCAAATAAGGATAATGCAATGCAAGCTGCTATGAATATGAAAAACGCCTTGAATATTACACCAATAATGTGACCGATACCACGACCAATTGGCTTTGCATTTTCTTCTATTTCCTTTGCAAATGTTTTACTACGGCTTGTTGCGAATTCCTTTACTTTTTCACCATATTGCTGTGCAGTAGTTTTTACTTCTTCCCCCCATGACTGAGCCTTTGTTTTGAAATTTTCCATTTCA
Source organism: Flavisolibacter sp. (assembly GCA_045805165.1). Lineage (GTDB taxonomy): Bacteria > Bacteroidota > Bacteroidia > Chitinophagales > Chitinophagaceae > Flavisolibacter. Next base: position 2,369 of record JBJMLT010000011.1, on the reverse strand, counting down.
TCCTTAACATTCTGGCGAATCCGGTTGACATCTACTTTTTCCCCTCGCATTTCCATTTTTTCAAATGGACTAGTGGCTTCGGGAAGAACGATCCAGAGAATTATATAGGTAAGGATAAATGTTCCGGTAAAGGACCCTATGAACAGGTTAGGAAAAACATCTCTATGGAACGAGAAAAAAATACCATTAAAAATGCCAAACGCAATATTTAATATTATTGGGAGTGCAAATATTAATCTTACCAAACCTGATGATCTATTGAAATAAGCTGCCAGACCACCTGCCACACCTGCAATTACTTTATCATCCGGATTTCTGAACAATCTTTTGCCCACATATGATTCCAGGTTCGCTACCGGTAATATGATCCATAAAATAATATAGATTAGAAAACCAATACCAAATCCACCAAAAGTTATTATTGCAAACAAAAAGCGAACAATTGCAGGATCTACATTCATATAGTTGGCAATACCAGAACAAACACCACCTAAAATTTTATCTGTACCATCACGATACAACCTTCCTTTATGTTTTGTTCTTTGTGATTTTGGCTCTTCAAACGAAGCGGACGTTGTTGTTTTAGCATCTTCTGCAGACGCGGCTTCAAAATCCTCTACACGACCCATAGAATGAATGATCTCTTCTATATCGGCATCAGTAATGGCTGTGGCTCCCTTATTGATCTTACCACTCATTAGCTCTGCTATGCGACTTTCTATATCATTAATAATTTCATCTCTTCCTTCTTCCCCGGCGAAATATTTCCGAAGACTTTCTATATATCGTTGTAAACTTTCATAAGCGGTATCCTCTATTGGAATTACCCTTCCTGATAAGTTTATATTTATTATCTTTTTCATTTTAATAAAGCTTTGGTTGAAGTTTTAAGAATTATGATCTTTTTTATTAGTTAAAGCATTTACTCCATTTGATAATTCAAGCCATGTTTGCTCCAGCTCGTTATAAAAAGTCTCTCCCTTAACTGTTAGTGAAAAATATTTGCGGGGAGGACCTGAATTACTTTCTACCCAACGGTAAGTAAGCATATCGGCATTCTTGAGCCTTGTTAGTAATGGATAAAGTGTTCCTTCCAGAATGTGGAGATTGGCAGCTTTCATTTCTTCTACTATATCACTTGGATAAGCTTCGCCTCTACGAATAATGGAAAGAATACAGAATTCCAAAATGCCCTTCCTCATCTGACTTTGCGTATTCTCTATATTCATGATCTTGCTTCGTTTTTGCTTTTCCTCCGCACCGGTCAGACCGGTGCGGTAGGATTGGCTGATTTATGTTGATTGAACTTGTCATAACAAAGATATGGTGTTATTTGGTACTATGCAACACATAGTACCAATTATTTTATGGTAACTGTTGTAGCAGATTAGGTAATTTGATTATTAATGATTGATTATTAATTATTTACAAAAGTTGTTTTATTTTTAAGAATCTATGAATGGTGTAAATATTATATGAATGGTAAATAAAAAAGCGCCCCTAAGGCGCCTTTAAACCAATTTATTCTAATATTTAATTTACTTTTTTAATCCAATTTCCCGAAGCCTTTCGTCAAGATATTCGCCAGCGGTGGCATCTTCATATGCTTTTGGATGCTTATTGTCTATACAGCTTTGAAGAGAGGCCAGGCTCATTTCACTTCTGGGGTGGAGAAAGAAAGGGATAGAATAACGCGAAGTGCCCCATAATTCCCTGGGCGGGTTCACGACCCTGTGGGTTGTAGAACGCAATCTATTATTAGTGAGCCGCTGAAGCATATCTCCGACATTCACCACTATCTGTTCAGGTAAAGAAGTAACCCCTACCCATTCATTTTGCTTTGTAAGTATCTGTAGTCCATCAGCCGACGCACCCACGAGTAAAGTTATCAGGTTAATGTCCTCATGCTGTTCTGCCCTGATAGAAGACTTAGGCTCCCGGGTAATTGGGGGATAATGGATAGCTCTTAAAATAGAATTTCCATTATGTATATATTCATCGAAATAATTTTCGTCAAGCCCCAGAAAAATAGCAATGGCCTGAAGCAAAGCTTTGCCTGACCTTTCAAAACTTCTATATGCTTTAAATAATGTAGGTGTGAATTCAGCTACTTCTTTCACTTTAACATTATCCGGATATTCCATTTTAATGGGATCATTATCTTCCACTGTTTGACCGAACTGGAAAAATTCTTTAAGATCGGGTGCATCAAATCCTTTTGCATGCTCTCTCCCAAATGAAGTATAGCCCCTCTGGCCTGCCAATTCTTTTTTTTCATATTTTAACTTAGTTTCAGAAGACAAAGAGAAGAATTCGCGAACATATTTGTATAAATCTGAGATCAGGTCATTCGGAATACCATGATTCTT
>JBJMLT010000010.1:0-9012 GCA_045805165.1 Flavisolibacter sp. | reverse complement strand
GCACAAGGATCTTCAACGGTAGCCATAATTACGGCAGCAACTATTATTCAGCCTTTATTACCTATCCTCGGCTTGAATGATGATAAAGGCAAACTATTGGCTGTGTTATCAATGGGTGCTGGTTCAATGATGATCTCTCACGCAAACGATGCCTATTTTTGGGTGATATCAAAATTTTCCGGTATAGAAACCCGTTCCATGTTCAGGGTCTATTCAATTGCCACAATTTTTATGGGTATTACTTCTATGGCTATGGTCTATATCTTATCGCTCATTTTATAACATGCATATATTAATAGCTCCAAATGCATTTAAGAATAGTCTTTCTGCTTCAGAAGCAGCTATAGCGATAAATGAAGGACTTTCAAAAAGCAATTTGAAATATAATTCTACCTGCTTCCCAATCGGTGATGGTGGAGATGGCACGGCTGCATTGCTGGCCAGTCAATTAAATGCCACAAAAATTAATAAGGAAGTTAAAGATCCGTTAGGAAGATCAGTTCCTTCTTTTTATTATCTGATTGAAAAAGAAAAAACAGCTATTATTGAATTAGCTGATGCTTCAGGATTAAGATTATTGAATTCAAATGAAAGAGACCCAATAAATTCTAGCTCTTATGGCACTGGTCAGTTGATAGCTTATGCTTTGGATGCGGGCTCGAATAAGATCATATTATGTATAGGGGGTAGTGCTTCTGTGGATGGTGCTACTGGTATATTAGCTGCTTTGGGTTTCCGGTTTTTAAATTCAAATGGATTGATAATCGAAGAATTGCCCTTAAAACTTAAAGAAGTTTATTCGATAGATCGATCGCAGGTTCAAGAAGCCACTCTTAAATGTAAATTCATCATTATGTGCGATGTAGAAAATCCTTTACTTGGAAATAACGGAGCTGCAAAAATTTTTGGTCCTCAAAAAGGAGCTTCTTCCGCAGATGTTTTCTTTCTTGAAGAATCTTTAACCCATTTTAGTTTTGTTACAAAAAAGGAAACAGGTAAGGATGTGAGTTTAGTAAAATATGGTGGAGCGGCCGGTGGGGTTGCGGCAGGATTATCTGCATGGCTCAATGCGGAATTGGTAAATGGGATAGAATATTTTTTGCAAATAACATCCTTTAATGAGGAATTAATAAAAGCAGATCTATTAATAACAGGAGAGGGAAGAATAGATGACCAAACATTAAGTGGAAAAGGACCTTTCGGTGTCGCCAAAAAAGCAAAAGAATATAATATACCTGTCATTGGAATTGCAGGTTCTATCCAATCCAATATGGACAATTCTATAAATAATTATTTTGATATGCTCCTGCCAATAAACAATCGTTCTGAAGACCTTCCCACCTCCATAAAAAACACAAAAATTAACCTGGTTCGCGCAGCCACGGAATTAGGTAACTTATTATATCTTCAAAATCTAAAAATGTGATGGAATGATATAACTAATCAAGTATCAGCAATCTACAATCTGAAATCTAGTTCGTAATTTTTAATTTGTAAATCGTAATTCAACTATGTTCTTCTCTTTCCTTTTAATCCTTCAAATCTTTCAAAATCCTGGTTCTCCGCTTCCTTCACCGCGCCAATTATCCTGGCAAAAATTAGAAACAACTGCCTTCCTTCATTTCACTGTTAATACATTCACAGGTAAGGAATGGGGTGACGGAACTGAAAGCCCTAAAATTTTTAATCCGGTCAATTTTGATGCTGATAAAATAATAAAGCAATTGAAATCTGCCGGATTTAAAATGGCTATTATTACAGCTAAGCACCATGATGGATTTTGCCTCTGGCCTTCAAAATATACTAAGCATTCCATAAAAAGCAGCCCCTGGAAAAAAGGTAAGGGAGATATTGTAAAGGAAATTGCAAATGCATGCCGAAAAAATGGGATACGTTTTGGCTTTTATCTCTCTCCGTGGGATAGGCATGAGGCCACTTATGGAACTTCCGCTTATAATACCTACTATAAAAATCAACTGAAAGAATTATTGACCAGTTATGGAAAAGTATCCGAAGTGTGGTTTGATGGTGCGAAAGGAGAAAATGCAAAAGCAATGGACTACGATTTTGATGGTTATTGGGCTTTGGTAAGAAAGTATCAGCCAGATGCGGTTATTTTCTCTGATGCTGGTCCTGATGTGCGTTGGGTAGGTAATGAAAGTGGCAATGCAGGTGAAACCTGCTGGTCCACAATAAATAATAAAGGAATGGCGCCTGGTAAGGCAGATCCCAATTATTTAAATAGAGGAGATGCCAATGGTGATAAATGGATACCTGCTGAAACCGACGTATCAATCAGGCCGGGTTGGTTCTATCATCCTGAAGAAGATAGTAAAGTGAAAACAGGCAAGCAATTAGTTGATCTGTATTATAAATCAGTAGGTAGAAATAGCTTATTGCTATTAAATGTACCACCAAATAAAAAAGGTCTGCTATCTGATGAAGATGTAAAACAGATACATGAATTCAGAAGTATATTAAATGAAACCTTTAAAACCAATTTGGCAAAGGGAAAAATAAAAAAAGAGTTGACCGATAATGATCTGTCCACTTATAATATAGTGCAGGTAAATGATCCTGTAACCTTCGATTTCGGTAAGGAAAAGGAAATAGATCGTGCTATGTTTCAGGAAAATATTAGTAATGGCCAAAACATTGCAGAAGCAAAACTGGAATATTTAGATGGAGATAAGTGGCAGGAAATAGCCCGGTTTACCACTGTTGGTTATAAAAGACTGCTTCGCTTCCCTTTAATAAAAACAACCAGAATGCGCCTCACTATCCGTAACTCAAAAAACCCCGCCCAACTCGCCGAAGTAGGATTCTATAGATCATCACCCAGAGAAGAATTGTAATTAGCTGTCAGCTATCAGCTTTCGGCTATCAGATGCTGCATCTGGTATTAATTCTCTAAATCTATATTAAGAAGTAAAATATTATTCGTTATTAGTACAACTATAAACCACAAATTACCTTCAACCGACAGCCGACAGCCGACAGCTGATAGCTGACAGCTAATAGCTTATAGGCGCTAGCTCCCAACTATCTAAAAATCCAGCCCTAATGCAAAATAGGTTATCGGCTTTCCTCTAAAAAAGCCATTCATTTGCCAGGCAACATCAAATCGTATAAAATAGCCCAATAGAGTGCTCCGGGCCCCAAAACCATAGCCACCTGCAAAAGGACCAACACCGCCAGCTTTAATTTTTACATAAAGACCCGAGTTTACCTGAGGATCCGGAGTTTGATAGGTTACAGTTGGGCGTTCAATACCATTATAACCACCATTCCATGCACTTCCGAGATCTATAAATTGTACCAATTGGAAATTGCGTATGAACGCATTATTGATCGGACGGTTAATAAACGTACTAAAAACAGGCACTCTTACCTCACTGTTGATCACAATATTATTATTGCCATTGGCAATATTTTGTTTAAAGCCTCTTAAATTAATTGCTAGGGCCTGATAAGCATAATCAACATCGGGTGCTACCGGAGTTTGGTAAAAATATTTTGCAGGATCATTTCCAAACTTCAACCAGCCATCAACACCGCCGAGATAATAAATAACTTTCTGGCTGCCCCAGGAAAAATCTCCGGCTGCTCGAAGTGCCCAAATAACATTTCGGTAAATTGGTAGGTAATGACGTGCATCAAAGCCAGCGTTAAATAAGAACCTTCCTTCACTTTCCTTAAGGTGACTTACCTGAGAGAACCAGTCCACATAGGCCTTCCATCTCAATCCATTCCAAATGTTCAGAGTTGGATTTAATGTATTATCATAAACATATTCAAGACTTACCTGTCCATAAGTTTTTTTAATATCCGGTTCCTTTAGATCTGCAATATTTAAAGCGGGGAATACCATTCTGTCAAAGCGGGGACCAACGGTAACCCTTAAACTCCTCACTCTGTCCAGTGGATACCTGAATTTTGCAAGGTAGTAGCTGGAATGTAGTTTTACCAGTGCCTGTCCAATGCTTGAAGTATGACTTGAATCAATAACAGTTTGAACACTGCTTCTGTAATAAGTGAATCCCCAGTCAAGTCTTTTTTTCTGGTTGGTAAATTCAAATAAAACATCATTATCTCTTAGGTTTGGCGCAATGCGAATGCCACCGGAAAGCTTGTAATCTTCAAATAGATCAGCGGTTCCCATTCTTATAAGTCCATTCAGGTCATTACCATTCGATGGATTGATCGGTCCTACGCCACCTGCGTAAGGTTGATATTTATTTTCAACAAATGTGGTATTGTTCAATCCTGCAACTACATAATCATTAAAGAATTTTGGCGGACGGTATTCATACAGCTTGGCTTTTTTGATCAAAGGTTCTTCAGTAATTTCCTGAGCGTTAAATACTTTTCCAAGTTGGGAAGCAGAATCTTTCTTTTCGTTCTCAAATTCATTATTGAAAAAGTCATTGTTTTTTGTAGCTACTGTATCGCTTTTTGTCTGGAAATAATTAGCCCTTCCGGAAGATATTCTTTGTTCTTCTATTAGTTTTCTCACATATTCGGTAGGTTTAGCTGTAATATTTCTTCTCCGCAATGTGTTTTCATCTACCCGTAAACGGTAAAGAAATTTATAATCTCCCTGTCTTATTACCTCGCTAACTAAAGAATTATCTCCCGCACTTCTTGTTTCCAGCAGGCTGCTTTGATAATTGGTTAATGGAAATACATAAGAAGAATCATTAGTAATGGAAACAAAGCCTACGGAGTCAACATCCTGCTTATTCCATTCTTTAAGAACACTATCTACTTCTTTTTGTGGAGGATTGCGCAATACTTCATCGCCAATATATATCAGCGTATCCAAACCCGCTCTTTCCGATTTAAAAAATCCTGCATAGCGGTTGCCAATGCCATTTTCATCACTTACAAATGTAAAGTGGGTAGTATTGTATTGAGATGGATATCTTGCATTGCCTAATTGTGCATTCGTAAGCTGGGTAATTTGCTTGAACTCAGATTTATTCCAGTTATCAACTAAGAATATATTGTAATGCCTTTTAGTAACGGCAGTATCTGTATTGAGTGCATTGCCTGTAGGCCGGTCACTTGAAAATATAATACCTGTCTTTCCAGGGAAAGCAACAAAGCTGGGATCAAGATCGTCATAAACATCGTTGGTGATCTGTTCTGTAGTTTGTTTGTCAATCTTGTAAACAAAAATATCCGATTGCCCATTTTGAACACCGCTAAAAAGTAAGGTATTTGCATCCAGCATATATTTCATATCCTCTACCTGGCTGAATTGAGGTAACTCCTGATTCATGATCTTCACACGATTGATCACATCATAAATAAACAGTTTGTTTAATCCTTTTTCATTATACAATACGGCAAGCCGTGTTCCTTTTCCATCCCACGCAAGAATGGGATAATTAGGATTGATCTCATCTTCCCTGGACCTTTCACCATATTTGAGAAGTACTTTTCGGTCAGTAAAATTTGGATGAAATACCACGCTATATTTTCCCTGCTTGAATTCTACTACCGCATAGGCAAAGCTTCTGGGTTGAGGATTCGCATTGAAATGAATAAAGTCCTTTTTACGAATTTCTTCGGTAACCGAAAGCTGTCCTTTCGGAACCAGCCTTCTACCTCTTATATCCTTAAAGTACAGTTGCGATTCTTCAGTCATGAAATCATTAAGTACTTCTTTGAATTTTTTCTTTGTTATTTTTTGTGTGGCGCTGTTAAGATTACGGTAAATGCGGGCCAGGTACAGCATATAGGTTGTCTTTGACTTACCATATTTATTCCCTATGTAATACCAGAAGGCATGACCCGCAAGAACTGGTTTGGCAAATGCGAACTGGTAAAAATTGGTATAATCTCCGCTCATCAGAACACTCTTAAGCTGGTCGTCAAGGCTGGTGCTCCATTCTTCTGCGGCGTATTCAATATAGCCATCGGTAAGCCATTTAGGTAGATCCAGTAATGTTTGATTGGCTGCAAACTCTCCCAGGTCATCACCAAATAATACATTGGCTAATAAAACCTGCGCTATTCCCTGGCGAATTTGTCTTCTAAGATTTTCGTGGTTCGCATCAAAATAGATCATCATTTTGTTGTTCACCAGCTTTGTAACACCACCTGTATTCTGCCAGTCAATTGCCATCCCTATATTGCTTTGCTGCATTTCATCAAAGCTTTTATACACTACTATATTCGCTCTTCGTTGTAAACCGTATTCTACAAATTCCTCCAACTGCGGCAATTCTCTTTCTGCAACCTGCGCTACGTATTTGCCCAATTCTAATCCGTCTTGGTTGAAATAGGTGTTGAAATTATCGGTCTGGTAATATTTCCAAAAGAATTTCTGAAACTGAACCCGGTTCTTGCCATACTCCACAGTATTCACCTGTGCCATGCTATTGAGATAAGAAAAAACAAGCAAAAAGATCCCGGCTATACGGCCCATCAATTTAATCATAAAGTAAGAGGTAGTTTCTTATTAATAAAGCTCCCGATTTGGATAGTAAATTGCAACTAAAAATACAAAAAACCTGCATGTTAACTGTTCAAACATTTACCTTCAATCCGGTTCAGGAAAATACATATATACTCTACAACGAAAAAGGACTGTGCTGTATTATAGATCCGGGTTGTTATTTTGCTTCAGAAGAACAGGAATTAAAAAAATTTATATCAGATAATCAACTGAAGCCAACCATTTTATTGAATACACATTGTCACCTTGATCATATTTTCGGAAACCGGTTCATTCAGAAAACATTTGGATTGACCCTTCACCTTCATAAACTGGAAAAACCGGTTCTGGATTTAGGGCCAACTCAAGGACAACTCTGGCAATTACCTTTTGATAATTATGATGGCGAATTGATTTTTCTTGAAGAAGGAGATACCGTGAAGCTGGGAAACGATGAACTGGAGGTATTATTTACACCAGGCCACTCACCTGGAAGCATCAGCTTCTATAGCAAGGAAAATAAATTCGTTATAAGTGGAGACGTATTATTTAGTGGAAGCGTTGGCCGAACTGATCTTCCGGGTGGAGATTTTTCCACTTTAGAGCAAAGCATCAGGTCAAAACTATACACCTTGCCTCCAGATGTAGAGGTATATTCTGGTCACGGTGAACCAACTACCATCGGCCATGAATTGAAAACAAATCCATTCGTAAAAAACTAGCCTCCCATTCCTTGTCAACCTTTCAACTTGTCAACTTTTCCTCATTTATCCTTTTCTTAAAAATAATCATCTTCACCCTCTGTATCTCCGTCTTCTCAACATTAATGATCAGTAAAGTGAAAAGGATAAATAATACTAACGCAAATCCTCTGTTGGTCCAGGCGTCAAAGCCGAATAATTGAAAGCCTGAATACATAAAATATAGCACTACGCTTATCACCATATAGGCCAATAGCTTACGCCAGGCATAAGGAACATAATACTGTTTCTGACCCCAAAGGAATGATACTACCATCATACTTCCATAACATAGAAAAGTGGCCCAGGCACAAGCTAAATAACCGTATTTTGGAATGAACAGATAATTAATGGTCAGGGTAACAATGGCCCCAATGATGGTAATCCACGCGCCTGCCATTGTTTTATTGGATAATTTATACCAAATGGAAAGATTATAATAGATGCCAAGGAACATATTGGCTAATAATAGAATGGGAACTACTTTAAGCCCCTGCCAGTAGATCTTGCTGCTGATAAAATATTTCCATATGTCAAGAAATAAAACCACCATAAGGAACATAAAGCAAATGGTAATTACAAAGAACTTCATTACGCGGGCATAAATCTTTTGAGGTTGTTCTCCGGTAGCTACCGAAAAGAAAAAGGGTTCAGCAGCCATTCGGAAAGCCTGAACAGATAAGGTTATTAATATGGACAGTTTATAGCAGGCATTATAAATCGCTACCTGCACTTTTGCGGCATCTTCTGTTGGTGCGGATGACCACCACTTCAGCATGATCCGGTCAAATGTTTCATTGATCATGCCCGCAAAACCTGCCAGTATAAGCGGAGAAGAATAAATTATTATCTGCTTCCACAATTTCGGATTGAACTTCCACTTAAATGCCCTTAATTCTTTAATTAGCAATAGCAGGGTAAAAAAAGAGGCGGCTAAATTCGCAATAATAATATAGCCTACTCCAAGATCAGGATTATAGAACGCTCCGATAAAGCTGTGTGGATGACTTTTTTGTATGGAAGGACAAACCGATAAAAAGAATACAGTTAATGCAATATTGATCAATATGCTGGCAATTCGTATGGAGGCGAATTTGACTGGCCGGCCTTCAAAGCGAAGCTTTGCAAAAGCTAAAGAAGTTAAAGCATCTATGGCTATAATAAAGGCTGACCATGTAATGTATTGGGGATGCTTTTCAACACCGAGCAATAGCGCTAGATCTTTTCTGAATAATAGTAAAACAGATGTAAATAGTGATGTGCTGAAGATCAAAGACATCATGGAAGTATTGAATACTTCAGCCTCACTTGTCTTATTCTTTGAAAACCGGAAATAGGCCGTTTCCAGTCCATAAGTGAAGATCACATTCAAAAAGGGAATAGCAGCATAGATCAGGCTCATTTCTCCGTAGAAGGAAGATTTGAGAACGCTTTGGCTGGTGAGATAGGGAGTTAATAAATAATTTAATAACCGCGCTGCAATTGAACTTAGCCCATACCACAATGTCTGTCCTGCTAGTTTTTTAATGCCGCTCAATGGATATTGTTTGAAATAGACAAATTTAATAGGAGTACCATGAGAATGAAAGCTATTTACGATTTACGATTTACTATTTACAATTTCCTTATACTTTCCCACTTCAACATTCAATATTCCTTGTTCATTATTCACTATTCTTTATTCCTTGCTCATTATTCACTATTCTTTATTCCTTGTTCATTATTCAACATTCAATATTCCCTCCTTCTCCTCTTTTTCTCCGCCTCTCTTTTCTTACTCTCCAGTCTCCTTTCTTTTGCTGCTTTGCCAGGTTTGGTAGCTATGCG
>JBJMLT010000009.1:0-2800 GCA_045805165.1 Flavisolibacter sp. | reverse complement strand
ATATCTTGTATTTTTTTGAAGGAAATTGTAAAGGACATTGATCTTCTGTTTTTCATCTGTTATTCCATTGGTAAGTTCTTTTACCTTTTGTATAATGTTATCAGGCAATTGATCTCTTCCGGCATTTAAAGAATACACAAACTTTCCATAATCATTCCAGGTACTCATATTTCCTTTATAGCCTTGTATTTCAAAATCGGAAGGAGCGAAATAAATAATTGTAGTCATTTCTCTCCAGGAGGGTGAAGCAAAATGACTGGTAATGGCAGGAAGGTCTTTCACTTCCCATTTCATTATTTTTTTATTTTTTTCAGTAGTTATAACTGGTTCTCCTTTATAATTAAAAGCCTTGTAATGAATATTATAATCGGAAGGGCAGATCAAAGTATATTGGCTATGCTGTACAGAAAAGTTTTCACCTTCCTGCGGTACCCATTTTGGAAAATAGAAAGTGTTATTTATTTTTATTTCAACATCGAATTCCACTGTGTATGGGTAAGTCTTATAATAAAATTGAAATACTTTCCTTCTGTTATCATCAATCAGACTAATGTCACTAACTGCGCTTAAATCCATTATTTCTTTTGATTTAAGCTTTTTCACTAACGCACCTTTCGCGTCATATAATGTCCCTTCAATAGATCTTATTTGCATTAGCTTATCATAAGGCTCTTCAAGAATTGCATCACTTTCGCCGTTCTCATCAAGTATGGTAAGGGCGTATTTTCTACGTATAAATGTTTCAGAAGTATTTATTATCTCAAATTCAACTTCTTCCATTCTTTTTACAGTATGAGCCTTCTTTTTAAGAAGTTCCGGTATTTCGCTTGCAGCATATTTTAATTCGCCGGCATAATTATAAAGAAATGTAAATAAAAGTGCTGTTAGTATAATCCCGGTTTTCATAGTAACTACTTTTTCTTTTTAAATACAATTTGTTCATTTTGCTTTTTAACGACCATATTAAAAAATTCTCTTAGAAGGTCATATTCATCAGGCAAAAAGAGTGTACGGTTAATTTTAATTCTACTTCTCATGGAAATAGTTGTACCCGTTTGAGCAAGCACATATTCAAAGCTGGCACTTCCCTGCTCATCCAGTTTTGCCCTCATTTGCTTGGGAAGTTCATCCACCTCATAGCCTTTAGGAATTTCCATAGTCAATACAAAGATCTCATCAATTTTATAAGGCATCTCTACAGGGTAAACCCTTTGGGCAGACGCAAATGGATTCTTCTTATATCTTTCACCAAACATCGGGTTTACATATAGAATATCCTCTTTTGGACTCATATCAATTGTGTAGCGTAATGTAACAGGGTCTTCATACATTGTTAAAGAATCTATTTCAGGAGAAGAGATCTTCGCATCCTGTCCATATTGCTTCTGTATTTCTTTAAAGAATTCTTCTTTGCCATTTTCTTTGATCTTATTACGATCTTCATAAGATTCAAAATACCCATTGGTCTGGTTAACAGTTCCAACCCATTTACCATTATCATCATTAGAAATAATTAAGCTGGTTACTTTCCTTTCCAGAACCGAATCCGGAGAAAATACCACTGGTGTTGCTTCGTCATTTACAATTCTGGCATGTCCATTATAGCAGTCTTCAGTAAGTCTGCCAAAGCCTAATCTGGAATAGCTGGCATCCAGAAAATAATCTTTATCTCCAATGGAGAATTTAGACACTACATAATTAAAGCTGGTGATCATAGGATACAATTCAAGGATATAACCATGTCCTCGGGTGCTAAGTATTACAGGATCCGCGGTTAAACCTGCATACCTAAGCATGGCAGTGAGTAACAGATTGATCTCGGAAACGGTTCCTTTTCTGGTCTTAAATATATTTTTTAATGATTGGTCGGTACTTATGCCACTATGGCCAGTGCAGGTAAAGTTGTCTCTAACATAGGCATAGATTTTTTTCGCTTTATCCACATCGGTAGTTGCTCCGGTAATTAAAGGCTTTACTTCGTCCGACATCCAGCCATTACCATTATTCAATCCTTTTCCAAAATATTCCGATTCTAATAAATCTTTAGTTAGCCCTGTCCAGGTATTTCTGTAATCATGAGGTTGAAGAGGGTCACTTTGAGAAGATAGTTGAAATTCAAGCCTTGCAATGTGATTTTTTACTGTTGAAGTATAGCTTTCCTTTTTTAATTCAGGAACATCTTTCATTACCCAGCGATAATCCGTTACACCTGATGTAAAATTGTATCTGTCTGAAGATGTGGCACTACCGGATTCTACAACGGTAAAATTGCTTTGCCGGTCTTTGTGTTCTGACAGGTAAAACGGTTGATATCCATGACTGAGGAACGCATAAGTAAAAAATTGGGGAACGCTAAGGTTGTATTCACTCCATAAAACCGGTGAAGAGCCCTGAAATGTCCATGGATCAAGATTTTGAATGAAATCCGATGTAACGGTGTACTGATATTCAATTATACAGCCCTCCTTAACGTTCGGCAAAGTGAACTTCTTATGTATTAAACGCACATCGATCTTTTCCTTGAATACACCTGACTTGTCCAATTTACTTTCTACTATCTTCCCATTTTCGAGGTTATAGGTAACAGCCTTTATATCGTCTACCCTTTCCTCATTTGTTCCATTTGTATAAAGGGGTATTACTACATCGGCTTCATCATAGCCATTTTTATTTAAAATATGTACTACACGGTGTTGTGTAAAAGAAATTGAAAACCACCCTTTATTATTTCCCTGAATTTCTGCATTCCCTATATCGCTAAGAACTACAGCATTTGCATTACTATCTATAGAATAGACCT
>JBJMLT010000008.1:0-6037 GCA_045805165.1 Flavisolibacter sp. | reverse complement strand
CATTGTCCCATACGTTGTGCTTGTTGGCCCATGTTCCTGTTAGCAAGTTATTGTATCCAACTGCGGAAATAGTAGGAGATTGATTATAGCTTTCTTTATCACCACCGGTGTAAGATCTTACATAGGTCCCTTTTTTAGAGATTGCATTTATTTCTGGTGTGGATGTGCTTTCAATTACATCTGCAGGTATGCCATCAGCTATTATAAAAACAACTTTTTGACAAAGAGTAGCATTATATAATAGGAAGGAAAGAAAAATAAACAGACACCTGGCAGTTAAAGCATATTTTATATTCATCATTATAAAAATAGCATTAGTTACCACATGAATTTTAAATAAATTATTAATTAATTGATTAGTAATAGTGACTAATAATTATTTGAAAGTGATGTGCAACCAACCTTTTCTAATAATTCAATAATTTACTAATAATAATTAATGTAGTGAGATTGTAAACGCGGTCATTCTTTTGTCTATTGTTTTAAGGGAAAAATCGAAATCATGATTTACCAGGATCTCTCTTACCAGAGTTAAACCAATACCCTGACCATCTTTTTTGGTGCTGAAGAATGGCGAGAATAATTTATCTGCATCTTCTTCACTGATGCCTTTTCCTGTATCTGTAATTGTAAGTTTCTTTTTATAAAAATCTGATGTAAAGGTAATAGTACCGTTTTCGGCAATCGCTTCAACAGCATTCTTAACTATATTTATTAATACCTGCTCCATCTGTTGTTCATCGGCCCATATCATGAAGCTATTTGCAAGGTTATATTTTAATAGTATATTTCTTTCTTCAGCTTTCAGAAAAAATAACTGGCCTACATTCTGTACAAGCCTATTCAGGTCTACCTGCTTTTTAACAGGTGGAGGTAGCTTTACCAGATCTGCAAAATTCCTCATAAAGCCATTCAAATTGTTATTTCTTTCTATCGCTATATGCAAAGCATCTTTAAGTGTATTGTTTTCATTATTTGTCCAATGGACACTCTTTAAAGCAGAATCAATAATACTGTTAACCGGCCCGATCGTATTATTAACTTCATGGGCCATCATTCGTATTACTTTTCCGTAAACCTGTTTTTCAGCAGCCAGTATTTCAGCAGTTAATTCTTCAATCAGTATAAAATTCCTTGGAAAGCCCCTGTCTATGAAATGCGACATTTGGATTTTATAAGTATTTAAACCTTCGAATGTTAAAGTGCGTGATTGACCTGACTGAAGTTCACTGATCTGTTTTAAGATAGGATGGTTTAACCCGGAAAGGAATTTTCCTTTAATAGAATCTTTAAGTTGAAGAATATTGAATGCTCGCGGATTGATCTCTTCAATCTTATTATTGTGATCCAGAATAATTATACCTGTTGGCGATGTCTGAATCAGCTTCTCAAGAAAAAAATGCTGCTCTTCCTGCTTCGTTCGCTCCACCCTTAATTGATCTACCATTTGGTTATACACATCAATTAGCTCGTCCATTTCATATTTTCCCGTCGGTCTGAATTTTACATTAAACTCTCTGCTTTTTAATGCATCGATCCCTGTCATCAAAGTTTTAAGAGGTCGTAGCAATTCCTTATACAATTGCCAGGCGAGTACAATGGAAATGAGAATAAATATTTCAGAAAAGATAAATAATATCTTATTGTCCTGGAATACATAAAATGATAGAACAAGAGTTGCCGCCTGCAATAAAGCAATGAATAAAATATATTTAGTCCGCAGCTTCATCGTAGGGAATGTTGTATTTATCCAGCCTGCGGTATAAAGCGCTTCTTGTGAGTCCAAGTGATATGGCTGCTTTCGATATTTTATTTTTATGATATTCCATTGCCCTTTTGATCATTTCCACCTCTACTTCCTCAAGAGTTAAAGTTCCTACACCTGGCAATTGCAATGTTCCCTTTTTCATTGGTGATGCTTCAAGTTGTGATTGAAAATCACCTATGTCAAGTATATTATTCTTATTCATTAATACCGATCGCTCTGTAATATTCTTAAGCTGTCTTATATTTCCCGGCAGCGGTAATTGCTGTAACCATTTCAGGGCTTCCTTAGTAATGGTTAGCTCGGGTCTATTGTATATCTCTTTAAGATTATTAATAAAGAATTGAACCAGTAATGGAATATCCTTTGGGCGTTCTCGTAAAGCAGGTAATTTAATTGTAATCAGATTGATGCGGTATAAAAGATCTTCTCTAAAAGTTCCAAGACCTACCATTTCTTCCAGGTTGCGATTGGTTGCGCATACTACTCTTACATCAACAACTTTTGTACGGCTGCTTCCTAATACTTCATAAGTACGATCCTGTAGAACCCTTAAAAGCTTTACCTGGCTGCCTGCATCCAGATCACCTATTTCATCGAGAAATATGGTTCCTTTATTTGCAAGCTCAAACCGCCCAACTCTGTCAAAGCGGGCATCGGTAAACGATCCTCTCACATGCCCGAACATTTCACTTTCAAAAAGGGAAGTAGATATTCCGCCAAGGTTAACTTTAATAAAAGGCTTATTTTTTCTTTGGCTATTCTGATGTATGGCTTCAGCTATTAATTCCTTACCGGTTCCGCTTTCACCCATGATCAATACAGAGGCATCGGTGCCAGCTATTCTTCCTATTGTATCCAGTAACTCCAGCATTTTTGGATCTTCTCCAATAATATGATGAAAATCGTATAGGCTGTCAAGTTCCTTTCTTGAATGTTTTTGTTTATCCTTCTTTCTTAGATCTATTAAGGTTTGAATGGATTGAAGCACATGTTCATTATTCCATGGCTTATTAATAAAGTCGTTAGCACCCATTTTCATACCCTTAACTGCAAGCTCAATGCTTCCCCAACCGGTAATAAGGATGATGGGTATGGATGAATTGATCTTTTTTATCTGGCCTAATAAAGCCATGCCTTCTTTTCCGGAAGTATCTAAAGAAAAATTAAGGTCAAGTAAAATAAGCTCCGGATTCTTTTGTTCGATCATTCTCAATGCTACTTCAGGTCCATCTGCAGATGCAGTTTCAAACCCTTCGTTATTCAAAAGAAGCTGCATGGATGTCCTTACTGCAATATCATCGTCTATAATTAATATCATATAAAAGCTCTTAGCTATTCTTCGTGCAACACAACTGCTGGTTGTATCTGGGAAGCCTGCTTACCAGGATAGAATGCACATATCAGCACCAAAAGATAAATAAATCCTGTTGATAATAAAATTGATCCGATATATACACCTGAATCCAGATCAAAAACGTGTAATAAAGGGAATTGAACAGCAAAGAAAATCGCAATGATCATTGCAATAGTTGCCATTATCAATGCCTCCCCTATTAATTGTGCGGATACTTTACGTTCGGTAGCACCAATAGCTCTTCTAAGACCAATTTCGGACTTTCTTTTATTGATGTTGTACCAGAGAATTCCAAATAATCCCAATCCAACATTAAATATCAGGAAGCCACAAATAACAAAAAGAATGATCATTGGTATAATGATCGTTTTGTTTTTAGTAATACGCTGATCATTTAAATGCGCAATTTGAATACTGGTATTTTTTGCTGCATTTGATAAAGTTTTTTGAAGTCTTGCTTCAACTGAGGCGCTGCTTCCGTCCTGCATTTTTACAAGAATAGTAGCCGAATTTTTTAATTCCTTTTCATTCATCCTCATGAAGAGGCCATTATCCGGAGCAATGAAGTCACCTTTATCCTTAAAATTGCTTACCACACCTACTACTTTAAGCTTTTGCTCACCATTCATTCCGGTTATTAAAGTTTTTCCAATAGGATTTTCGTTTTTGAACAGTTTTTCCTTTAGTGATTTATTGATGACCACAGGAGTTTCTTTTAAGCCTTCATCTTTTTTATCATACCATCTCCCTTCAAGAAGGGTCATATCCAATGTATTCAGATAACGGTCATCAGTTATATAGAAATTAGTTTGTTGCTTATTCCCAGATAATTCTACCATAGTTGACCCTTCCCCCATTGAAAACGGTGTATTAAAATTGCTGTAGCTATAAGATTTTACTTCAGGAAATGCAGATAATGCCTGATCAATAGGTTCGTGAAATGTGGAAGTTGAATCAGACATTCCCCAGTTCCTGCCTCTGTCTTCCGGAAATATGTTGATTGACCAGACATTTTCATAGGTAAAACCCATTGGCTGCTTATAGTTTATATACCTTGAGATCAATAAAGAGAAAACAGCAAAGAGAACAATAAAAGAAGCGAATACCTCTACAATGATCAAAAAGTTCTGCTTCTTTTTATTCCAGCTTAATTTAAATAGATGATTGAACATATAATAAAGTTGATGAGTTAAACAGTCAGGATGTTGTTTTCAAAGCGGTAATTACCTGTAGCCTAGACATTCTCCATGCAGGTAATACGCCGGAGAAGAAACCAAATAACAGGCATAAAAGCATACTGTAAAAAAGCACCCTCATATTCATGGTAAGATCTGAATTAGGTATAAGGCCACTATGATTGATCACACTTAATGCAATGACTGCAATGATTACTCCAATGAACCCACCTATTAACGTTAGAATGATGTTCTCAAAAATGAACTGAGTTACCAACTTACCAGTAGAGGCACCAAAAGCTTTCCTTACACCTATTTCAGATGACCGCTCCATAATACGGCTGATATTAATATTTACCAGGTTAATGGTAGGTAATAACATGAAAAGGAAAATTAATAGTGCAAGGGTCAGATAGAAATACATTATTCCCGAATCATTATTATTTCCAAACATAATACGGGTAAAGCTCTCTGTATATGGGTCTGCATAAGATCTAAACCTGTCGAAATTTTTAGGGTCTTCAGGTTTTACCATTGAAACAACCTGTTGATATTCCTGCCGGATCTTTGGAAGATCCTCTTTTTTATTGGCTAATAGAACGGCTGTATAATCTCCCTGATAAGATGCATTTTTATAATTAGACTTTGGCGCAGTATAAGGTAAATAGATATCGGAATAAGAATACATCATAGTTTGAGGGACGCCTTTTACTACTCCTAAAACACGATATTGATCATTATCGATCTCAATGAATTTTCCAACTACATTCTTTTCATTTCCAAAATATTCTTTCCTAGCATCCTCAGAAATAACAGCCACCTTTTCAGAATTATCTATTTGCTGTTTAGTGAAGGACCTTCCTTCCACAAAATTGAAATCCATCACGTCCCAGAACTGGTCATTGGTATATTTTAAATGCAGGTCCAACTTTCGGTCACTTAAATAAATATTAGCCGGCCTTGCCAAAGTAGCAATGGAAATTTTAGCGGGTGTTTTTAATTTGGAAACATATTTCTGTAAATAAGAATAACTGGGCTCTGAATTCATTGCAGATCCCTGCTTTGAATTTTGTTGAAGAATTCTGTTAATATATAAAGAATAATCCCTTTTGGTCTCAGGATATGAAGGACTTAAAAGAGAATCCTTGAAAGCAGTGAGCACCATTAATATGGCAAGTGTAAAGCTGATCCCAAAGAGGCTGATAAAAGTGAAGAATTTTCTTCTCTTTAATACAGCGATGGCTATTTTAATATAATTTTTAAACATGACTGAAGATTGTAGCTGTTGATTTATTGTACCTGAGATCCATCGAATAAACGAACCAGGCGATGTGTTTTCTTTGCCATATGCTCATCATGCGTAACCATTATGATGGTTGTTTTTTCATGTGTATTCAATTTAAGAAGCAGGTCCATGATCTCGGTGCCCATGCCACTATCCAGATTTCCAGTAGGTTCGTCTGCCAATATTATTTCAGGTCTTCCGACCATGGCGCGAGCTATTGCAACCCGTTGTTTCTGACCGCCTGATAATTGATTAGGAAAGTGCTTCGTACGGTTACTTAAACCAACTTTGTCCAACGCCTCCAAAGCTAATTTTCTTCTTTCCTTAGCTGTCATTTTGCGGTAAAGCAGCGGTAGTTCAACGTTGTCTGCTACCTGCAAATCATTGATCAGGTGAAAGCTTTGAAATATAAACCCTAGCTTCTTGTTTCTGAAATGGGCGAGGTTATTATCCGT
>JBJMLT010000007.1:0-4326 GCA_045805165.1 Flavisolibacter sp. | reverse complement strand
TTATTAGTGACTGAATTTACAGATCGGATTACTATTCTTTTTATATTTATAATCTACTGTGCTATTAAACCAAATAGGATTTGCTGCATATGAGAACTAAGAGATCCAGAACCTGGATAATTATTATATCTGTCATCTGCATTATTTTAGTTATTGCTTACTTTACTAAGCCTGATAATAAATCTATTATAATAGCTTCGGTAACGAAAGTATGGGGAGACATCACTCCTTCCGTGCATAAACCGATGTATTACGAACAGTTCATGGATCTGAATAGTAAATCTGTTCACATAGATGACTGGATCTTTTTAAAGCGAATAAAATATCAAATGGGCGATTTTAATAAAACGATTGGCTTTGCCGCATTCAAGCACGAATTTTTCTTTTATTCAAGCTTTAAAGTTAAAAAGTAGATTGTTTTTAATCATTCAAATTATAAAATATAGAATATGATGAAAAAATCGCTGTTGCTATTTCCTATTATTGCTCTAATTCTATTATCTACAGTAAAATCTTACGCACAACAGTTACATAGCAGGTGGGATGAGCTTGTAGCAAGTGACTGGCCAAAAGCCTTAGCAAATTCTTCAAAGACATGTATTTTGCCAATTGGAATTCTTGAGAAACATGGTCCACATGCTCCAATAGGTTCTGATCTGATCCATGTACGTGAATGGGCTGCCAGGGCAACAAAAAAAGAATATGCGGTTGTATTTCCTGATTATTTCTATGGGCAGATCAACGAAGCCAGACATCAGCCAGGTACATTTGCATTACCGCCTCAGCTGTCTTTACAACTACTGGAAGCCACCTGCGACGAAATTGCGCGCAATGGATTTAATAAGATAGTTATCATTAACGGCCATGGTGGAAATCCTGAACTTATACGGTATTTTATGCAATCGCAATTAAGCAAGAAAAGAGATTATGCTGTTTATTTCTTCGAGCCTCATTTCGATTCTGTAACGACAAAAAAGATTGCTTCGATCCGTAAATCTGATCCGAATACAGATCAACATGCGGGTGAAAGAGAAACATCTACTTTATTATATCTAAGGCCTGATCTGGTAAAGCAGGACAGTGCAAGAAATGAATCCGGTTCTAATCAAAAAAGGCTGGATATTCCAAATGTGTATACTCCCATCTGGTGGTATGCAGATTATCCAAATCATTATGCCGGGGAAGGTGCAAAAGCGACCAAGGAATTAGGAGAGATAATTACAGAAGCTGTAATTAATCAGTTAGTACAAGCATTAAAAGCTATTAAGGCTGATACAAAAACCCTGGAACTACAAAATGAATTTTATGACAGGGTTGATAATGTAAAGAAAAAATTATGAGTTTAAATCCATTTATAAGCCATCGAATGAAACTTATTTCACTTCTTGCTATTCTGTTCTTTTTAGGATCATGTGAGTACAACCGTTTTGATAAAGATAAAAGGCAGATCATAGCTAAAGACTTTTTGCGAAGTAAAGCTCCCCGCAACCGTTCATTTGATATTACGGGCTTCAGGGAAGATACATTGACGAATTATCCGGATACTAATTTTAAAAAGCCATTATTGTATACGATGGATTTTACTTACACAGATTCTTCCGGTAATCATAATAAAAGAGGGCTGGTTGTTTTTTCACCGGATGGAAGAACAGTCATTAATTCCAAAATTATAGACAGGTAGCGACTGATGTCTTTAAGAAAAGAGGCTCCATTCGTTTCAAATTTTGATCATTAATTTATTATAATCAGATAAGATGAGTTTACAACAACAAAGGTTTTTATCACTGGATGTCTTCAGGGGGATGACCGTATGTTTCATGATCATTGTTAATACACCAGGGAGCGGCGCTATGCCTTATTCTCCTTTGGAACATGCTACATGGCATGGGTTTACTCCTACTGATCTTGTATTCCCATCATTTTTATTTGCAGTGGGTAATGCCATGTCGTTCACCATGGACAGGTACAGACAGTTAGGTAATTCAGTATACCTGAGAAAAGTGTTCAGGCGGACAATTATGATATTCCTGATCGGATACTTAATGTACTGGTTCCCATTTTTCAGGCTTGATGCAGCTGGTCATATGATAGGCGCACCTATTGCTAATACAAGGATATTTGGAGTATTGCAAAGGATCGCACTTTGTTATTGCTTCGCTTCATTACTTATCCACTATCTATCGACCCGTTCAGTAATTATAGTAAGCGTACTATTATTGCTTGGCTATTGGTTCCTCTTATTAATTTTCGGGGATCATAACCAGCCTTACAGCTTATTGGGGAATGCCGGCATTTACCTGGATAAAGCAGTTCTGGGGAATAACCATTTGTATCATGGAGAGGATGTAGCTTTTGATCCGGAAGGAATACTGAGTACATTGCCTGCGATTGTAAACGTGATCATTGGCTATTATGCCGGATGGTTCATTCAGAAAAATGGTAAAGGCTATAATACGATCGCCAAGCTTATGCTGGCATCAGCACTCCTTATATTTATTGCATTATGCTGGAACATGGCTTTTCCAATTAATAAAAAGCTATGGAGCAGTTCCTTCGTTATGCTTACAACCGGTTTGGATCTGGCTATAATTTCCGCATTGATCTTTGCATTGGAGATAGAGAACTGGAACCCGCTTAAATGGACCAACTTTTTTGTTGTGTTCGGCAAAAATCCCCTATTTATTTATATACTATCAGAGATATTAGTAACTGTATTATTTATGGTAAGGTTGAATCCGCGACAGAATATATTTGGTTGGGTGAACCAGAATATATTCCAGGTGATAGCACCGGGATCATTTGGTTCATTCCTGTTTGCGATATGTTATATGCTTTTGTGCTGGAGTGTGGGGTATATATTAGCGAGGAGGAGGGTGTATATTAGGGTTTAATCGTCAATCGTCAATCGTCAATCGTGAATCGTGAATCGTCAATCGTCAATCGTGAATGATCGGGAATCGGGGCATCGGGAATAAGTCAAAAGTCAAAAGTTAAAACCAAAAGGTTGGTTGGAAGGGGAAGGATTTTTTTATTTTAGAAAACATAACGGAAGAGTTGGAAAGATTGATTGGATTTAAAGAGTTCACAGATGTGGAAAACTTAATAGTAACAAGTTAAATTTATTTAACAATTTTTGTAGACTAATGCAGCAATTTAAATTTTTTGCTGTCTAACTATAGATCAATCCCTCTGAAAATCATTATCCTTGAAGACTACACCAATTTATTTGATCTAATCAAAATATATTTTGTTGGTATCAAATAATTGTTAAATTTAGTTCTCATTTCTATTAATAACTTCAAAACCATTGCTATGCTATCAAAAAAACTAACTGCTATTCGTGTGTGTTTAGCATTATGTTTTTCCATTTTTTCTCTTACACTTATTGCACAGCAACGAACTGTTACCGGAACTGTAAAAAATGCAGACGATAATAGTCCGCTTGTGGCTGCAACTGTCAGTGTTAGAGGTACTAACATCAGTACTCTCACAGATGCAAATGGAAACTTTTCAATTCGTGTTCCCAACGGAAAAACCGTTCTAACCGTGAGTTCTGTGGGTTATGAGTCAATTGATCTCAATGTTGGTTCCCAGAACCAGGTCTCATTTTCATTAAAAAGTACATCGTCTACGATGAATGAAGTAGTCGTTACTGGTTATACCGCCCAAAGGAAGAAGGATATTACCGGGGCTATATCAGTTGTAGATGTAAATAATATGAAAAAGGTGCCAGTTGGAACAGGTGAAGAGGCCTTACAAGGTCAGGCAGCCGGTGTAAACATTATTAGTTCAGCCCAACCGGGAGCTGGCAGTGATATTCGAATCAGAGGTCTAACCGGATTTGGAAACAACCAGCCATTAATTGTAATTGATGGGGTGCAAAATGCGGATTTACATAGTATCAATGTAAATGATATTGAATCAGTCCAAGTTTTGAAAGATGCTTCAGCTGCCATTTATGGAATAGCTGGGTCAACCGGTGTAATTTTAGTAACTACACGCAAGGGAAAAGCAGGAAGAGCCAGGGTGAGTTATGATGGTTATTATGGAGTTGTAACTCAAGGCAAAGGTTATGATATGGCCAATACACAACAGGAAGCCAATGCAATTTGGCAACAAATGGCCAACTCTGGTCTTGTAGTAGGTGATCCCAACTTTGGGCATAAGCAGTTTGGAAAAGGAGCAAGTCCTGTTATTCCAGATTATATTACTCCAACAGGGTATGTATTATGTAATTGTCCGGCAGATTCAGTTGTGAATCCTGCATTATATGATATTAATTCTTATCAGATAACAAGGACGAACAAAGCTGGAACCAACTGGTAC
>JBJMLT010000006.1:0-8809 GCA_045805165.1 Flavisolibacter sp. | reverse complement strand
CTACTCTTTGTGTGGATACAACAACAGTCTTTAAGGTATTTACTTGTTCATTCAACTCAATATCCAGTCTTCCATCTGAATATAGTATTAGCTGAAATTTGGCGTCTTTCATTCCAATGCCATAAACATTCAGCAAATGATTGCCTTTTGGAAGGGTTAAAGAATAATATCCATATTGATCTGTAGTAACCGACCTCCGTAATTTTTCTATAAAAATAGTTGCATTAACAAGTGGTTCGCCTGTCTTGGAATTTTTAATATAGCCGGTTAAAATTACATCGGGCTTTACAGAATTAGTACGGGTTCCAATCTCATAAAGCTTATTTTCTGACGTAGCCGATTTTTGCTTTTCTTTACTCATGTCTGCAACTATATCTGGCGTTATAGTTTGATTGCTATTTAATTTTGAATCATTATAAAACCCGTGCGCTAACTGTGTACTGATTTGTAATTTCTTCGTAAGAAAAATATGGTTTTCTCTATCGATTGAAAAATTAATACCGGTATTCTTAAACGCTAATTCTAAAACGGTCTTTAAAGGCTGATCTTTTACTGATAGATTAATTCTAACACTATCTGATTGAGAAGAATCATAATAAAAAAAATAACCTGATTGGGATTCTATAGATTGAACAAATTGGGGTACAGAAAGATCTTTAAAATCTCCGGTTATTAATTTATCGTTATTAATCTGGCCTGCTACATGAAACGCTACTAAACATAATAATAGGCACAGCCTGAAAGCTTTATTCATTTTATATAAAAAGCTTATTGATTATAAAAGGCGACTACTTTTTTTAATGCAAATTCCGGATCATCCTTATACCTGATATTTTGCTTTCGCATATAAGAACGGATATCCTTTCTCTTTTCAGGGATCAGATCCAATAACGATTTGAATTTCTTAATAAAATGGTATTTACCATCTTTAAGAATATAATATTTATCGGTTTCTACAATCCTGTGCTCCACTGCATTCGTAATTATTTCCAGTATCTTTTTTTCCCTTTTCACATACAAGGTTAATTTACCAGTTTCCAATTGATCATAAAAGCCCTCGGCAGGAGAGCTTTTATTCACAGCATTGGCTGGGAAATAATAAAAACTATGACCGGCAACGGAAAAATATTTTATTCTGGGACTAAACAATTCAATTCCAAAGCCATCTGGCCTTTTCAGGATCAGTTGGTCTTTTACCATATCATATTTCAGATTAACATCGTTGTATAAAATCCCTTCAAAGAACACTACACCTGGCAGCCAGTCTTTAGAAGATAGATAAGGTATGCCTGTTAAACCAGGTACATAACCTTTATGAATAATACCATTGTAAAGAGAAGAGCTTAAGCCTATAGAATTATTGTATTCCTGTACGGCAAAGTAAATTGGATCTTTAGGAATGGTAGAATCAATAGCTGATTGTGACCAGGTATTGAGTGTGCAGAAAATATAAAAGAAAATGAAAAAGGGTTGACGCATTTACAGGCAATTAGATTCAGGCAAAGGGCAATATATAGGTTGGAATATTAATTAACGTTAAAAATTACTACATATTGCTTAATTAAAAAATTATCAGTTACTTATATATTAAATAATAATAATTATATAGCTAACAAGATAAATGAAACCCCTTGTTCCTTAACGATTTGAATAACATCATTTAAGTGAAAACCTTGCCAGCATTAAATTTCTTGATCCAAAACATATTATTTTCCTTGAGTTAATCGATTAAAATTATTACTTTGTCTATCCCTACCACCCTAATCATCTAACGCTATGGAAATTCTATATGAAAAACTAGGGCTTATACAGCAAAAGCTGCGCTCTATTGATTTATTAGCAGCCATAGTTAACTTCAAATCAAGATCCTTACAATTCATTAAGCAGGTAAAATCCATAGGTTATATCGACAATATGGATGATTATGAGAAAAGAAAGCTCGGTATTTTCAATCAACTTAATTTTCTTCAGCTACTGACCGGAATTTTAGTCCCGGTGCTTGGATTGCTGCATAAGGATAATCTTCCATTCTCGGTATGGACCACAGCATGCTTACCCGCTTGCACCAGCATTGTTGTCCTCGTCTTAAATAATTATAGTAAATACGATGCAGCCTTATTAAGCTATTTTATTTTATATCCGTTCCTTACCTGTATAGTTTATATGCATGGCACCAATTCAGGTGTTGGCCTGCATTTCATTTTGTATGGCATCCTTTCAGTATTCTTTTTACAGGATATAGGTTATATGATCTTTACCGTGGCACTTTCCATGGTAAGCTATTTCATCTTGCAGATAGTGCTTAAAGATTTTATTTACCAGGTAGAAATAGAAAATAAAGCTTTATACCTTTTTAACCAGATACTTGCCATCATATTTATATTTTACGGACTATACCTTATCAAGAAAGAAAATGCTAGCTATCAGTTCAGCATTCTGTCCAGGAACCGTATGTTGCACAAGAAAAATTTAGAGATCAAAAAACAGAAAGAGGTGATTGACCAAAAAGCGAGACTGCTTGAAGTTCAAAAGACTGAGCTTGGCGATCTGAACTCTTTAAAAAATAAATTATTTTCTGTAATTGCGCATGACCTTAAATCTCCTATGTATGCGCTAAGGAATTTATTCAGGAACATGCATCAGTATGATCTTCCGGCCGAAGAAGTAAAAACAATGGTGCCCGATGTGCTGAATGATCTGAATTACACTATCAGTTTGATGGAGAACCTGTTACAATGGTCGAAGAGTCAAATGAAAGCAGATAGTGTTAAAGCTGAGGAATTAGATATTTCTATGTTAATAAATGAAGTGCTTCAGTTACTTCATTTACAGTCCGAAGCCAAGAAGGTATATATAGAAAGTAAGATTGACCGTCCTATATATGTTATTGCAGACCGCGATATGATTAATCTCGTATTAAGGAATTTATTATCGAATGCCATAAAGTTTACTCCTGAAAAAGGCCGCATCGCCATTGGGGTAAATAATCTATCCTCTTTTGTTGAAGTTTATGTTCAGGATTCCGGAATGGGAATCAGTAAAGATGCAATGGATAAGATCAATGAAAATAATTTTTACACAACTAAAGGTACTTCCAGTGAGTCCGGTACCGGCCTTGGTCTGATGCTTTGCAAAGAATTCCTCGCAAAGAATGGAGGCCAAATGCATATTGAAAGCGAGCCAGGCAAAGGAAGTACATTTTCGTTTACCCTCCCCAGTTTAGGATAAAAGACGGAAAGGGGTTGGTGATTATTTATTATTGATTATTTATTATTAGAATAACCCTAATTTGCATTTTCGAACTCTAATAAAAAAAGAGGAAAAACTAACAAAAGAAAGACTATCATTATTTTATTTCTCCTTTTTTCATTTTCCCTTCCTCGTCCATTTAAAGCGTATCAAAGCCAACTCAAAGCCATATCAAAGCCAACTCAAAGCCAACTATAAGCCAACCTAGGGTCAGCCATAAACCCACCCGAAACCTTACAACCTAAATCCCCCTAACATTAAAATGCTAA
This sequence comes from Flavisolibacter sp., assembly GCA_045805165.1. Classification (GTDB taxonomy): domain Bacteria; phylum Bacteroidota; class Bacteroidia; order Chitinophagales; family Chitinophagaceae; genus Flavisolibacter. The sequence continues at coordinate 5,291 of JBJMLT010000006.1, read as the reverse complement.
CCCTTAATTATCACCAATCTATTTGTATCATTTTGGTATAAGAATTTGGAATTGTGAATTTCGTGAAAACCTCATTCCCGACCCCCCGATTCCCGAACATTGACGATTGACGATTGACGATTGACGGCTTCATTGACGATTCACGATTCACTACTTTTAACTTTTAACTTTTAAGTTTTAAGTTTCTTATGAAATATAACCCTCTCGGATGGTCACAAATGAATATTAGCCGGATTGGATTCGGCTGTATGTCACTGGGAAAAGACCAAAAAGAAAATACAAAAATTATACATGCTGCTATCGATGCAGGAATTAATTTCTTTGATACTGCAGATCTTTATGATAAGGGGATGAATGAAGTTTCAGTTGGGCAGGCTTTAACTTCCAAAAGAAAAGAAATAATGATTGCAACAAAAGTTGGAAATGAATGGAAAGAAGATGGCACCGGTTGGACATGGAATCCTGCAAAGGATTATATTTTGAAATCAGTAGATAAAAGCCTGCAACGTCTTCGAACGGATTATATTGATCTTTATCAATTACATGGAGGCACTATTGATGATCCAACAGATGAAACCATAAAAGCGTTCGAGCAATTGGTTGCAGCAGGTAAGATCCGGTTTTATGGAATCTCCTCTATCCGGACAAACGTTATAAGAAGGTGGATCGAAAGATCCAGGATAACGAGTATAATGATGCAATACAGCTTGCTTGACAGAAGACCGGAAGATATTTTCCCAATAATAGCGAACATCAATATAGGAATTTTGGCCAGGGGTAGCCTTGCGCAAGGCCTATTGGCTAACAAACCTTACAAACCATATTTAAATTATTCAGGTGAGGAAGTAGAAAAAGTCCAAACCGGTATACAGTCATTGGTTAATAACAATAGAAATAAGGCCCAAATTGCCATTCAATATGTATTATCTAATCCTGCCATTACATCTGCAATAATTGGCATAAGATCAATACAACAACTAAAAGATATTCTTGATAACAATGCTAATTCCACACTTAATAATGTAGAAATTACTACTCTTAATCACATATTACCTAGAAATCATTATACCGATCATATTTAATATATAATTCAGATATAATTTGAAGCAAGCTAAAAAAAACGGTAAAGCTTGTTTGGACATTATGATCTTAACTCTGTGAAACAGGCCACCACAAAGGGTTTTAACAAATGTTCAAGCTTTTTGATATTGTAAAATCGATTAGAGGTTGTAGTGAAAATGAATTTTTCACGTATTATTTTTGTCCCTGTTAATTGAATAGAAGAAAAGAAAAGTTCTTTAAAAGTAAATGATAAAAGTTGAAGATCGAATCATTTTACTTTATCCTACGATTGCTTTCTCATATGTTTAATTTGTCACTAATAACTATCAATATGAAAAAGCAAATGACCCTTAACCTTAGAAAAACAGCAAGTAAAATAGCATTACCTGCTCTGTTAGCCAGTGTATTATTATTCAATGGCGTTGGCAATTCTCTTCAAGCACAAAATTCAACCTCATATTCAAAACCAATAATTAAATATGTTGGTAAAGCAAATGACCAACTTGTTTTCCAGGTGGATTTTGATAATGTAAACGATGAAGTATTTAGCCTGGCCATTAAAGATGCAGATGGAAATATTCTTTATGTAGATCGCTTCAAGGACAAAAAATTCTCTAAGAGATTTAAATTTGACCAGTCCGGTTATAATAACATGAAGCTTTCCTTTATTATCACAACAGATAAAGAAAAAGACGTACAGGCTTTTGAAATCAATTCAAATACCCGCGTCATTGATGATGTTGTAGTAACTAATCTGTAATCTTTAATTCCTCAAATCTGTCGTGTCTTTCTGCATAGGTTCAGTAGTTGTTGTCTGCCCGTTTTTTGACCTAACGTTAATGCAGAAGACACGTCAGCTTTAGGAAATAGTGCATTAGTCCAGGGAATTATAATCAATAAAAAAAGGCTGTACTTGATATTATTTAAATGCCATTACGGTTATCGTCCATTATTAAATCTATCGCTATCCAATCTTCTTCCATAGACCAATACATTAGCTCTTCCTTTTAATACATTTCCTACAGTGCGATATTTAAATTCTATCCGGTCTATGTTTCTTCCTTCCCGGTCAAACTGTATAATTCTGCTTTCCTGATTAGCTTCCACATTATCGTCTATTGCAGGTTGCAACCGATCACCATTGCGGAAGTAAATACTTAGTTCACTTATATGAATTGGCCTGTCCTCTACCCTGAAGCGTATCGCTGTATAAGGTGTATTGTTGTCAATTATTATTTTATCCCGGTCAGTGACAAAGTCAACTTTATGAGAGCTTAAAAGATCCCAGCCACTTTCAATTCCAACAACTTTACGGGAAGAATGGCATGATGTAATAAGCATTAGGACTAAATATGCCAAAGAGCCTGTTTTTAAATACCCGATTACCTTTTTCATATTCAACCTTTCGGGGATAAGATTCAAAATTCATTCCCCGTAATCTTATCCAATAAGCCATTAGTCAATCAGTCATTGGGTGGATTCTAATCAAATAAAAAACTCAGAGATCCCTTTTCTTTAAATATTTATTAAACCATTGAATATGTCTTTCAAAACGATCTTTAATATAGCTTGGAATTGATAGTCCATGATTCTGAGAAGGATATATTACCAGTCCGGTTGGGATTCCTAAAGATCTTAAAGCCTGATACATTTGCTCAGCACCGGCAACTGGTACATTAAAATCATTCTGGCTAGCCATAAATAAGGTCGGAGTTTTGATTTTATCTGCATGAAAAAAAGGATAAGAAAGCTGAATCCACTTATCCCTATTCTTCCACGGACTACCAATTTCATTTTCATATTGAGTAATGTATTGATCAACTCCATACATGCTCAATTGAAGTGAACTACCAGCTCCACTTACCGCCGCTTTAAACCTTTGATCGGTTGCAATTGTGTAGTTAGTAGAAATTCCACCATAGCTCCAGCCTGCGATGCCCATTCTGTTTTCATCGGCAATTCCTTCCTTTATTAGATAATCAGCCGCTCCGATAATATCCTGCTCTTCTTTATTTCCCCAATCCCCATAAATAGCCCTTATATATTGTAACCCCCTTCCGTTGCTTCCTCTGTAATTGACTGCAGCAACTGCATAGCCTGCTGATGCATACATTTGTCTGTCCAGATCAAAGCGGTACGTATCCTGCCCAACTGGCCCTCCATGTATAAATAAAATAAGAGGTAACTTTTTTTGCTCACCTATATTGGGAGGAAGATATAATATACCGGAGACCTTTGTACCATCTTTACTAACAGAAGTAAAGCCACTCACAGAAGCCAATTTTAAAGGTGCAAGAAAAGAATCCTGAACATGCGTAAGCCTTCTTAATTTTCCTTTTTCCAATGCAAATAATTCTGCAGGCGTCTGTGGGTCACTAACCATAGCTACCCATTTTTCGTAACCGTTTCCTGATTGAAGATGTGTAATATCTTTTTCTCCTCCGGAAATCATTGAGAACTTTCCATCAGGAATATTGAATGAAATAATTTCAGATTTTCGATCATCTTCCATTAATGCGAAAATAGATTTACTGTCTTTTGACCAGTGAGGATCGATTACAGGACGGTCGATCTTTTCAGAAAGTAATACAGGCTTCCCTCCGTTCTTTGATATTATTGCTAAAATGGGCTGCCCATACATAGTAAAATTTTCAGAACTACTGCTTTGCAAATAGGCTATCCAATTGCCATCCGGGCTCCATACAGGATTTCCATCCGAACCGGTCCAGGTTGTCAATTTTTTCATTTCAGCACCCTCTCGTAGTTCCATTAAATAGATATCTGAATTCTCATTCCTGTCCGGGTCATCTGTTCGGTTACTTACAAAAGCGATCTCGGCTGCATTTGGACTCCATACAGCATTGTGTTCATCAAAATTGCCCTTCGTAAGCGTATCCAATTTTTTAGATGATACATCTAATAAATATAAATGAGTAGTTCTCTTATCCAGGTACCCTAAATAATCCTGTTTAAAGTGATATCGGTCAATGACGAATGGGGCTCTTACTTTAGATTTTGCTGTATCAGATAGGTCCTTATCTTTTATCGTCAGTAATATTTTATTCCCATCCGGGCTCCAGCAATATTCTTCTATTTCCCCTTTTACGCTGGAAAGTCTTTTTGCTTCGCCACCTCTACGGTCCATAAGCCATAATTGAGAGCCTTCCTCTACTTTTTCATCCTGTTCCTTTCTGGAAGATAGAAATGAGAGGTATTTTCCATCCGGACTCCATCTTGGTACTGATTCATTTGACTGGCTACTTGTCAACTGAACAGTTTCAGATCCATCCCAATTCACCATCCATAGATCTGTTGTTCTTTTATCTTTTGAAGTATCAACAGAGGAAAGTACATAAGCGATCCATTTGCCATCAGTAGAAATTTGAGGGTCGCCTATGGATTGCAACCTGTATACATCTGAAGGTCTTAAAGGACGCTTTGCTTCCTGGGCATTAATAAAATTAAAGGCAAATACAAATAGCAGAATAGTAAATCTCTTCATTGATAGGAACATTTTGATAATTAGTAAATGGCTTGCTTTTTTCTGTAATATAATTAAAAGAGATTATGAAGGTTAGCGTATTGTTGAAAAACGATCCGGTTCAAAAAGCCCGGATTGCCTGTAGAAAAAAATTCTTGTATTATTTCAAAAAGGGTTTTTCAGATAAAACTTATATATCCTGGGAGAGGCAATATAAGCTGGATGCCCATTTTCAATTTCAGCAGGTTCTTAATAAAGCAGCATTCGATCAATTACTAAGAGAAAAGAAATTCAATGAAATAGCTTTACAGGCAGTTCGTATTGAAAGCAGAACAAACCTTTTGTTTTCTTTTGAAAAAATGGCTTTAAGGGATGCTATCAAACCAGAAAAGGGAGCACAAATGTTTGCCGAAGGTCTCTATAGATATATTTATGGAAATGACGAAATTGAAAATAGGTTCAATGAATTTTCTGAGGTTATTTCTCAATTACCAAGAAAGCAAACAAGAGTACATACCTGGCCACTTCAAACTGTGTTTGGTTTTATAGGCAATCCACAGGAACATATTTTTTTAAAGCCAAGAGTAACTCAAATTACAGCAGAAAAATATAAATACGGCTTTGCTTATAAATCAAAACCTAATTGGGGTACTTATAAGAGTTTACTTGATTTTGCGGACCTGATTAAGAATGATGTAGCTGATTTGAAGCCTCAGGATTACATAGATCTGCAGTCGTTTATATGGGT
>JBJMLT010000005.1:0-2904 GCA_045805165.1 Flavisolibacter sp. | reverse complement strand
ATCTTTCCAATTTATATTATCATCTGCCTGTTCCCATTGATAGGAATAGGATGACTGACAATCTCCTCCCAAGGCTTCGGAACATAAAATAGAAGAAGGAATGCTATTATAGGCTATGCTTTGTGATTTTAAGGCTGAATCAATTGTGCCAGGATCTAATAAAGTTGTTGTTGAAATATTTAAATTGTAATTACCTTCTGATGTTTTAAAAGAAATATTTCCTGAAGAAGAATTCCACATTACTGTGATATATCCGGAACTAATATTAGAAGTACAGAGAGAAGAATCGCCTATAATTATTCCTCCGGTAATACAAGCTTGTGCTAGAGAGTCTATTTTACCCTTAAAATTATATTGATACTCATCCCCTAATATAACACATGTGGGACCTGAAACTGAAGGTTGTCCAATTGCATTGATATTATTAAAAAGAAAGACTACACAAATTGATATTAAAAATTTATTATTCATAATTGCAGACCTTAATTATTATTATTTAATTGTTTACATAGAGATAAGCATATGTCTTTATTATATTTCCATATAAATCTCTAATTACTGAAAGCCGTCCATATCCGTCATATTCATAATACTCAATACGATTATTTAGATCACACTTGGAAGTAATACCGATTAAAGGTTGATAAGTGAAAGTTGACATTTGAGCAAGGGAAGGATATAATCGCAATTCATCTATAATAGTAGTTCCTGAACCATTGATCGTTACGGAAGATGTACCCGCAGGAAGAAGTATTTCATTATAAGTCCAACCATTTCTGGAAAGACTTATCGAAGAACTGTTGCCGTTTACTGTTGCTGTCCCATTTTTGCTCCAAAAAGAAACGATATAAGATTTGGAAAGGTTAGAAATTATCTTACTTATGTTTCCATTACTTAAGGCATAACTGTATTTACCTGTTATAGCATCTGAAGGATTGCGTACTGCGGACCCAATGGTCCAATTGCCTGAACCATCGGATTCAAAAGAGGTATAGGCAATTTCATTAAAGCGGCCATTGATTGCAAATGCTATTACCAATTGATTCCCATAATCCCGAAGAAAGGCAGAATAAAGCCCATGTTTATTAAATTCAGTTGTATTTCCATTTACATCATAACCTGTAACAATTTGACTAATTTCCTCCGAATTCAATAAACGTTGAACAAAAAAACTATCCGGGAGAATTAATCCATTGGATTGTACAGAGTAATTCGTCCTTGATTTTTCCAATTTTACTAAAGAATTCGTATAACGAATTGTTTTATCAATAATTCCAAATAAATTATTTGTTATTGCTGATGTAGCTATTGAATTATTATTGGAATATAAATAATTATATAAAACAGAGTCAAGTTTACCTTGACTAGTTAACTTTTTTTCTGCCTGAATTTGCCAATAGGAATTATAAAATTTATTTGTTGAATCAATTAATTGGACTAAATTATTGTTTTGGTCAAATTGTATGGTTGTAATTTTCGTAGGTAATGTTATTCTTGGATAAATTATACCATTTGATCCTACCCCGTCATAAAGTATCCTGCATACATCCTGATTATTATTGGTTGATATACCATCTAATGTATAGTATCTTGTAGGAAGGTATGAAGGTCCTAATTTATTCAATTCAACATTTAAGCTATCTACTTGCAAAAAAGAATAATCATATTTTTCAATTCTTAATGTATCAGTCACATTATTATTTCTAAAATAAAATTTTTGTGAAATAATAGGTTGAAGACCTACATAACCATCGACTCCATTGGTGTAAATTTCCTTGGTCAATTGGATTTGAGCGGTATCTGTAGAATATTTTCTTATTTCAATTGTTTGGTAATAAAACGGATTTATTGGGCCAACCGAGAAGAGCTCAGAATTAAAAGTCTTAACTGGACAATCGGAATTGTCATTATTTACACTATTATTATTTATGTTTCCATTAAATGAAAGTGCATTTTGTGGTTTGGAATAAGTGTAAGCTGTTTTTGATATGATCGTTGACGCATCTGACAAATATTTAATAGAATCTACTTTTATCCCAGGTCCATAAAGCGTATCAATTCTATTTGCACTATAAAAAAAAGCGCTTCTTCCCTCAGTTGCATAACGAATCGTATCTAATACTCCATTAGTAATGGATAAAGTAACTGAGCGATTTGCGGCCCTGTAAACCGAAGGGCAGCTTGTGTCAACAGTAGAAATTAAATATGTATTTCCTGTAAATCCATTATTATAATTGAATAGATCTCGAGCTAAAGAAGAAATTCCGGCTAAATTGCCAAGCTTATAATGAAATGAAGCTATTAATATACTGTCTTGCATTCCAGCATAGTCCCATATTGCATCCAGTCTTAATAGATTAACACCCGAATACATACCATATTTCAATCCAATCTTTTTTATGGTTTTATTTAAACTATTATCTGTTACGATTATAGAGTCCAACTGTCTTTTATATAAATTCAAATTATTATCAGTAGAATAATAAAACTGAATAGTTTCAGTTGGGGTAATAATTTTTTTAATAATATAATCTAGGAATTCACAATTTTGATTTTCAATATTGATGCTAGAATTGCCACAATTGCAATGATATTGATCAAATTGCAAATTGATCGGATTGCGTTTCGTATAACTTTCAGCAATGGTTTTAACATATGAGTAATCTAAAGTGTCATATTGAAAAGTAGCTATTTCTTTAGTATAGGTTTGTAGTTTAGAAAGATACCATGATGTGACTCCGCGAGGCGGCACATTAGGAGAAACGTACCCACCTCCAGAATATGAAATATTGGAAAATTCTTCGTTACCATTTCCGAAATAAGCTACATTTCCATTTTCATCAGTAATAGTATAATTGTGTATCCAATTAAGAGAATCATAAGTAATCTTTCTTGTAAAAGGAT
>JBJMLT010000004.1:0-2080 GCA_045805165.1 Flavisolibacter sp. | reverse complement strand
CATATCAGGTATTGAAATTATTGGTAAGGATCTGATTGAGTTTAAATTACCTGATCAAAAAGCTGAGAAAGTTATATTAAAAGGAAATGAGCCTTTGAAAACCCTGTTATGGAATTTCATGCAGCAATTTGAAGTTTCATCAGATGATCCCAAAGCTGCGCAATTTGCTCAGGGTCTGTACGGCTATTTTACTTTTGATGCTGTTCAATTCTTTGAGACTGTCCGTTTTAAAGAATCTAAAGATAATAGTAACCAGGTACCGGTTGCCCGTTACAGGTTATATCAGTATGTAATTGCTATCAATCATTATAAAGATGAACTGATACTTTGTGAAAACCATATCAATGGATTGGAGAGTGAGATACAAACGCTGGAATCACTTCTTCATAGTAAAGATGTTCCGGTCTATCCATTCCAGACTACTTCAGAAGAAGAATCTAATTTAACCGATGATGAATATATGGATCTGGTAAAGAATGGAATAAAAAGTTGTTACAGAGGAGATGTATTTCAGATCGTTTTAAGCAGAAGATTTCAGCAATCTTTCAGAGGAGATGAATTTAATGTTTACAGGGCTTTACGCAATATCAATCCTTCACCCTACTTATTCTTTTATGATTATGGCGATTACAAGCTTATGGGTTCATCACCGGAAGCACAGCTAATTATAAAGAATGGAAAAGCGATAATGCATCCTATTGCAGGTACATTCAAAAGGACCGGAGATGATATTGAAGATCAGCTTCGTGCCGATGAATTGCTGGTTGACCCTAAAGAAAATGCAGAACATGTAATGTTGGTTGATCTGGCAAGAAATGACCTGAGCACAGTATGTTCTAATGTATATGTGAATCAATACAGGCAGATACAATATTATTCTCATGTTATTCACCTTGTAAGTGAAGTCATTGGAACCGTGCCTCAAGACACCAATCCGTTCGATGTATTGTTCAAAACATTTCCTGCAGGAACTTTAAGCGGGGCTCCCAAATATAAAGCCATGCAATTGATCGATAAATATGAGCCGACAGCAAGAAGCTTTTATGGCGGTGCGATTGGGTTTGTGGGATTTAACGGATCATGTAATCATGCTATTATGATCCGTACTTTATTGAGTAAAAAAAATACTTTGTTTTATCAGGCAGGCGCAGGAATTGTGGCTGCCAGTAAACCAGAAAGCGAATTACAGGAAGTAAATAATAAGTTGAATGCATTGAAGAAAGCAATTGAGAAAGCCGCTAGCTTCTAGCTTTTCTTCCGAATGCCAATAAAAAAACAGGCTATGCGAATTTTAGTATTAGATAATTACGATTCATTTACCTACAACCTGGTGCATATGGTGGAAAAGATTACAGGAGAGACGGTAGATGTTTACAGAAATGATGAAATACCATTGGAAAAGATTAAAGAGTATGATAAGATCATTCTTTCACCCGGACCCGGTATTCCCAGTGAAGCAGGTTTGTTATTGGATGTTATTAAAAACTATGGTTCTACTAAATCCATTTTAGGAGTATGTCTTGGCCACCAGGCAATAGGGGAAGCTTTTGGAGGATCGCTTATTAATTTATCTACAGTTTATCATGGGGTAGCAACCCCGGTTGAAATAAGATCTGAAAAGAAAAATGGCCGGTCCTCTTTATATAATGGATTACCAGACACTATAACAGTAGGCAGATATCATAGCTGGATCGTTAAATCTGAAGACCTGCCTGAGGAATTGGAAATTACTGCTGTAGATGAAAATGGCTATATAATGGGATTGAAGCATAAAAAGTTTGACGTGCAGGGAGTGCAATTCCATCCAGAAAGTGTTTTAACTCCAGACGGTGAAACTATATTAAGAAACTGTATAAATAGCTAAACTATTTAAGAATTAAAAAAATTTTTAATATGAAAGAGATCCTTAAGCATTTATTTGAACATAAAACTTTAAGCAAGCAGCAGGCTAAAGATGTAATGCTGAATATTGCTAAAGGCATATATAATGACACAGAGATCACAGCCTTTATTACTGTATATCTGATGAGAAGCATTACAATTGAAGAATTGCAAGGCTTTCGTGACGGCTTACTGGAAT
>JBJMLT010000003.1:0-2952 GCA_045805165.1 Flavisolibacter sp. | reverse complement strand
CGAAGCAGGCATTGGAAATAGAAAATGAGGGATACATCATGAGCTGGGCGGAATAAATTGAATTAACATTTTATTTTAAATCTTTGTTTGGTTTGCACTTTAGATTTAAATTAGGGGATACGTAATTAAATATTATGGTTAAAATCACGGATTTAAAAGAAGGGGATATTGTTAATATACTTGAAGAAGGAGTAGAAAAAGCCGGAACGGTAGTAGAGATCAGCAGAGAAGACAATATGGCATTGGTTGATAACGGAGTACAGGAATTCTGGTATAATCCTGCCGAAATAGTTCCGGTTCCTTTAACCGAACACAGGCTAGTAGCCTTATTGGGCTTTGAAAAAGAAGAAACTAGTGACGGGAATAAATATAAAAAAGGACCTTTCAGGATCTTGATCCATGATCCGGGTAATTATACCAATATTGATATTTGGTACAGGGAGGATCACAGGCATTTCAACCACCAGATCTATCTTCACGAATTACAGAATATGCACTTGCAAATGACCAAAGTGCCGTTAGAAAGGGTAGAAGCAGAATAAAATCTTCTTAAATATTTGGCAAATTGCTTTAAATGAGGCTCAAAATCAGCCTCATTTTTCTTTTTTAGACTGAATATCTATATCTTTGCGCTCCCAAAATCAGTATGTCGAAACAGCCATTAATCAAACAGGACGGAACTATACTCGAAGCCTTGTCAAATGCAATGTTCAGGGTAAAGCTAGAAAACGGACATGAGATTCTGGCTACGATCTCCGGAAAGATGAGAATGCACTACATACGGATTTTGCCTGGTGATAAAGTTGGTGTTGAAATGAGTCCATATGATTTAAGCCGCGGAAGGATCATTTTCCGCTATAAATAAACAGAATAATCTACTAACAATGAAAGTTAGAGCATCCATAAAAAAAAGAAGTGTCGATTGCAAGATTGTGCGTCGCAAAGGGAAACTTTACGTGATTAACAAAAAGAATCCGCGCTTTAAGCAAAGACAGGGCTAAGAGATAAAATAGTAGGAAAGAGAGAAATAGATCAATTAGTCTTTCACACTATTATCTTAGTTGAAATTGTAAATTGAAAATTGTAAATCGTAAATAAATTATGGCTCGTATTGCCGGCGTTGACTTACCAAAAAATAAAAGAGGCGAAATAGGCCTTACATACATCTTTGGGATCGGTCCATCCACTGCCCGTTACATATTGGATAAGAATAGTATAGATCGTAACAAGAAAGTTAATGAATGGAATGATGACGATCTAAATTCCATCCGTAACACTATTACGGAAGAATTCAAAGTAGAGGGTCAGCTTCGTTCTGAAGTTCAAATGAGCATCAAGCGTTTGCTTGATATTGCCTGTTACCGCGGATTGCGTCATCGTAAAGGGCTTCCTGTTAGGGGCCAGCGTACTAAAACGAATAGCCGCACCCGTAAAGGAAAACGTAAAACAGTTGCCGGTAAGAAGAAGGCGCCTAAGAAGTAAAATAGCTGTCAGCTATCAGCAATCGGCTATAGATAAAACAATTATTGTTCTACGGATAGCTGAAGGCAAAAAGCTGATTGCATAACATAAGCACCAAATTTTTCTGAATTAATTACGGATACCAGGGTGCAGGAGGAGAGTTAATTCAGGTTCTTCCAAAAGAAGGATAGTTAATAAAGTAAAAAGATCACCTTAGTAAATGGCAAAAGCACAACAACAACCGCAAAGCGCTAAAGCAGCTTCTAAAAAAAGGATTGTAAAAGTAGATTCATATGGAGATGCGCATATCAATGCCAGCTTCAACAATCTTATTGTAAGTCTTACCAACAAGCAGGGACAGGTCATTTCCTGGTCAAGCGCTGGTAAGATGGGATTTAAAGGCTCAAAAAAGAATACTCCATATGCCGCTCAAATGGCAGCTTCTGATGCGGCTAAAGTTGCACTGGATGCTGGAGTAAAAAGAGTAGACGTGTTTGTTAAAGGACCTGGTGCCGGTCGTGAAAGCGCCATACGTGCTTTAGCACAAAGTGGAATTGAAATTACAATGATCAAGGATGTAACTCCGTTACCGCATAACGGTTGCCGTCCACCAAAGAAAAGAAGAGTTTAATAAATCTCGGATCCCGGATTTTACGATCGCTGATTTGAAATAATTCAGACATCATAAAATCAGAGATCAGAGATTAATACATATTGATAGCCAGTTCGGTTTTCATTTTAATAAAGGGTGCCTGATTGATTTTTAAGGCTTTTACTGATCAAAGCACCGGTTTTTAAAAAGCCTAAATGAATAACAATTATGGCAAGATATAATGGTCCAAAGACCAAGATCTCACGTATTTTCGGTGAGCCTATACTAGGCAATGGAAAATGGTTAAATAAGAACAGCAATCCTCCCGGACAACATGGAGCGCAACGCAAGCGTAAAACCATGGGAGAGTACGCGCTTCAGCTTCGCGAAAAACAAAAAGCCAAATACACTTATGGCCTTTTGGAAAAACAATTCCGTAAAACATTTGATGAAGCTTCACGTAAAAAGGGTGTTACAGGTGAAAACCTGATCAAATTACTAGAAGCACGTTTGGATAATACAATTTACCGAATGGGTATTGCTCCATCAAGGCCTGCTGCCCGTCAGCTTGTTAGCCACAAACACGTAATGGTAAATGGTGAAATAGTGAATGTGCCTTCTTTTCAATTAAAGCCAGGCGATATTGTTTCCTTGAAGGATAAATCAAAAGATAATACCTCTGTAACCAGCCAGATCCGTGGAAGAAATCCAAAGATCAACTGGGTTGACTGGAATGCAACTGCATTCCAGGGTACTTTCATTACTTATCCTGAAAGGGATAGCGTACCTGAGAATATTAAGGAGCAGCTTATTGTGGAATTGTATAGTAAGTAACGTCAATCGTCGATAAGTAGAATAAAATAATTATTATAATAAATTAATGCGCGAGAATAAAGATT
>JBJMLT010000002.1:0-10134 GCA_045805165.1 Flavisolibacter sp. | reverse complement strand
GTTGATAATATAAGCATATCACATATTCTGAAGTCGAATAAAATTTCTGTTTTGCATTGGACCGCCGGAGAAACCGTAAAGCCTACCAATGAAATTGAATTTATTATAGGTAGTGAATGGTACTGGCTTTCAAAAGAAGGACAGGAAATTTTCAAAGAGCAATACTTTCAGATAACAAATGAAGCAGATAGAATGGGTTACAGATTGGCTTCCAAAGAAATGGTAACTACCCAAGACGAACAATTGGTATCGTCTGCAGTTACATTTGGAACTGTTCAATTATTACCTAATGGCCAACTGATAGTTTTAATGGCAGATCACCAGACCACAGGTGGCTATCCTAGATTGGCGCATGTCATTTCTGCTCACCTTCCCATACTGGCACAAAAAGGACCAAATGACGTAGTGCATTTTAACCTGACCGATTTATCGCAGGCAGAGCGTAAGCTTATTGAACAACAAAAATATTTGAGACAGCTTCAGATGGCATGCAAATTCAGAATTGAAAATACTTTACATGGTATCGGTTGATTTAAACTGCGATATGGGAGAAGGTATTGGCAATGATGAGGAGATCATGCCTTTTATTACTTCTGCAAATATTGCTTGTGGTTTCCATGCAGGCGATAATAAATCAATGAGGGAGACAATTTTATTGTGTCAGAAACATGGTGTAGCAGTGGGGGCTCATCCTTCATTTCCAGACAAAGAAAACTTTGGTAGAAAAAATATCCCTTGTACAGATAATCAAGTATTCGAGTGGGTACAGTTACAGTTAAAATCCTTAAAAGAAATAGCAGAAGCATATAATGCAACCCTTCATCATGTAAAGCCTCACGGTGCTTTATATAATATGGCTGCTGTTAATGCGGGTATGGCAAAGGCAATAGCATTGGCTATAAAAGAAACAAATGATAAATTGGTTGTTTACGGACTAAGCGGTAGCCACTTAATATCTGAATCAATAAAAATAGGATTGAAAACAGCAAGCGAAGTATTTGCTGATCGTACCTATCTGGATGAAGGAACATTAACGCCAAGGACTGAACCTGGAGCATTGATTGAAGATGAAGAACAAAGTGTTCATCAGGTTTTGGGAATGGTAAGCAACGGAAGGGTAAAAACAATGTCTGGCAAAATGATTTCCATTGTTGCAAATACAATCTGTATTCACGGCGATGGTAAAAATGCAGTTGCTTTCGCTAAAAGGATTAATCAGACTTTGAAAATGAATTCCATTGACATCAAAACTGTCTAGGTTCAGGAATATTGGAGGCGTAGGCCTTGGTGCCGCATTCCTAATGGCCAATTCTTCAATTGGACCTGGCTTTCTTACTCAAACTTCTGTATTCACTCAACAATTGTTGACAAGTTTTGGATTTGTAATTCTCGTATCCGTATTACTTGATATCGGGGCACAATTAAATACATGGAGAGTACTTACTGAAACTGGGATGAGGGCGCAGGATCTGGCTAATAATTTACTTCCCGGCCTCGGATATTTTCTTACAATATTGGTTGTACTTGGAGGATTTGCTTTTAATATTGGAAATATTGCTGGTAGTGGATTAGGTATAAATGTGCTGACTGGGTGGTCGTTCGCTACAGGAGCTATAATAAGTTGCATAGTAGCATTGATCCTTTTCTGGGTTAAGGAAATTGGAAAAATGCTGGATGGATTTACAAAAGTCCTTGGTACAGTTAAGATTCTCCTTACACTTATAATAGCTTTTAGTTCCCATCCTCCATTGGCACAGGCAGTATATCATACATTTATTCCGGAAAGAATAAGTACAGCAGCAATAATAACTATTGTGGGAGGAACAGTAGGCGGATATATTACTTTTTCAGGAGCTCACCGTTTAATAGATGCCGGAATAAAAGGAAGAGGGAATAGAAACTTAGTCACCCGTAATGCGATCAATGGAATATTGATCTCTACTTGTATGCGGTTTCTTTTATTTCTGGCTGTTGTCGGTGTTGTAAGTCATGGTGTTATTCTTGATAAAGATAATCCGGCAGCAACCGTATTTAGTTCTGCCGCTGGCCAAATTGGATTCAGAATATTTGGAATTGTGTTATGGAGTGCATCCATTTCATCAGTAGTAGGTGCTGCCTATACATCTGTATCTTTCTTTAAGACCTTTCACCCTTTGTTTCAACAATATGAACGTACATGCATCTCCTTATTTATTATTTTATCCACTGGTATTTTTGTTATAGTAGGAAGGCCAAAGCAATTACTGATATTTGCAGGTGCCGTTAATGGATTAATTCTACCCATTGCACTTGCAATAGTATTAATTGCTGTCACCCAAAAGAGAATAATGAATAATTACAAACATCCTGTTTGGATGCAGGCCGCTGGATGGCTTGTCGTCCTCTCTATGGGTTACATGTCCCTCACAACCTTCCGGGAAACCCTCTTTCATTAAATAAAAAAAGACTTGTTTTAAAACAAGCCTTTTTAAGTAATTCATTTCACATTAGAAATCAGACATCCGGAGATCAGAGATCCAAAAATCAGACATCAGCGATTATTCCGTCACTTTTTATCCTTCCTCAAATCTTTACGATCCCTCTTAATATCTTTTACATCATGCCTTCTGTCCTTTCTGTCTTTACGAATATCTTTTGTATCGGCAACTACATCTTTCCTGTCGCTTTTTAGATCAGCTTTATCATTTTTAAGGTCAGCCTTGTCAGCCTTTACATCAGCCTTATTGCCTTCTTTTTTATCTTCTACTAAATCTTTTCTATCCTGGCGGATATCTTTTTTATCCGAAGCCACTTCCTTAACGTCCTGTCTTCTGTCTTTACGGTCCTGGTGAATATCCTTTGTGTCTTTTGCAATATCTTTTTTATCGCTCTTTATTTCACGTCTGTCATGTCTTATTTCATGGCGTTTCTGAGCAGATGCAGATAAAGCTACTGTGCTGATGGCTACTACAAGTAGCATTTTCATAATTGTTTTCATAAAGTGGAATTGTTTTAATTAATGGTTTTAAAATGGATTCGGATAAAGTTTAAAGGTTTAATATGGTTGCATCAAATGCAACAAATTAAAGGGCAGTTAACAATCAATTATCAACCTTCCATTTATTTATTAACTTCAGGAAAGGGATGAATAAAATAGCACGGGATAAATGGAAACATTTTTATGTAGGAATTGCTATGGGTATAGTTCTGCAGCTAGTTTTCGGATGGTTATTCCCCGACCATCACATAAAAGCCTCAATATGCTCGTTAATTTTGGTTATAATAATTAGCTACGGATTTGAATTATTTTCTCTTATAACCGGATTAGGCGTTTATGAAGTTATGGATGCAGTCGCCGGAACTATTGGTGGTTTAGCGGGAATGGCAGTAATACTAATATTTCAGTTACATCTGTTTGGTTGATAACCGACAGCTGACAGCTAATTTTAAACGTTGCTCAATATGAAAATCTTAATAACCTGCCTGACCTGCTTATTTATAATGCATAGCGCATTGGCTCAGGAGTTTGAAGTTCCGGTTGGCTATGAGTTCAAATCGAAACAGGATTATATAAAATACAGAAAAGAAATTATTGAAGCGTCTAAATGGCTTCAATCCACTCCTTTGGATATAAACTCTAAGAAAAGAAAAGAGATTTCCATTTTTGTCGCCTCATATGTCAACGGTAATCCTTTTTTTAATGTAGACGTAAGTCAAACAATTATAGAAATTGAAAAGAAGAATCCCGGTATGTTAATGTTGTACCTGGCAGGTAATGCACGCTTTGTTTTGGAAAATAATTATTCTCAGGATAAAATTTCCATGGAAAAGGCTGCTTTAAAGGGCATGATAGATATGTATGTTAAAGGCATTGGTATTCAAAAGGATAAAAACATGGAAAGATTGGTCAGGGCAGACGACAAAGGGAAAATGGATCAATGGATAGATGAGAATATTAAAATTGAAAAGAGAGATTAGCTTCGGGCATTATTATTGCCCTATATACAGCAGAGCTAAATTTATGAAAGAAGAAAAGGTGGGCACGGTCAATGTACATGTTTCATATAGAAGTACCGGTAATATTATCAGGCATAAGGAAGTCTCTATGCAGGTTACAAAGGATAATGAGAATGTATATAAGGCCATTCCTGAATTATCTCTCGAAGAAAGAAGGCTTGCTGATGTCCCGGACGAATTGAGATTTGAAATTAAAAATGGGAAAGGTTATTCCCTTAGAGGCCTTAAAGAAGGTAATGTGGATCTTATTAACGATATAGTCAGGCAATTAAAAGAGGACAGCCAAACATAAAGACAATTAGCTTACTACAATAATAATAAGTTGAACTATTGAAATTGATTCTACGTAATAAAAATCAATCAATTACTTCTCTCCTAATGAAATCGTAATTGCCAAATCAAAAAGTAAGTTTCTTAAATATAAAAGCTTCCCACAATAATTCCGGCATCAATAATAAGGCTTAATGCAAAAACGGGAATAGTAATTTTAGTCGGCAACGCTGCAAGATTTGTTACAAGAGAAGCTCCCATTGCAATCATCGCTAACATAAATAAAAATAAATTAGTGCCAGCAAGTAAAATGGCCATAATTGTAATGGGTGTGAATATGCATCCTTGTGCAGTAATTGAAATTCCCAGCCACATCAAACGGTTCTTTTGTTGTAACGTACACCATCTCATAAATCTGGAATAAATAGACGGAAAGAAGAATTTAGTGGTATAACTTTTAGCGATTGATGGCTGAAAAGCAGAAAGTGTTTTCATAAATTGTTCAATTATTATGTAAAGATGCTATCTGCTAAAAATTCATCTAATGATAATAGTAAGCTTCTTTAATGATTTTCATCATAATCAATACATAATCAATATAGAAGAACTAATGCACCAATCTTTTCTGTTCACTTACCCATAAATAGCTGGCAGGAGGCCGTTTTAAAAGTTGGTACATGGCGATAGCCATTATCAGTGAGCAAGGAAAACCAGAACCTACACCTAGCGGAACAATAGATATAAAAAATAATATGGCTCCTACTGCAGCTACTTTAAATAATTGCCCTTTCGATTGTAATCCAATTGCAATTAATAATTGACTGGTAGCAATAACTCCTACAATAAGAGCAATATGTTTACTGAACCATCCATTAATAAATCTTTCATAAAATGGCAGGAAGGTAACCCTTCCATATTCAAGATAACTTTCCGGATTATTTAATAGGGTCCTCCAGTTCATCCATCCTGCCCATGTAAAAAGTAGTACGAAAAGAAAACGGCTAACACGTGGATATTTCCAGGCTGTATATAGTAAAAGGATTGCTATAAAGTTTGAGATTAACAGCAGAGTAACGTAGGTATTATTTTCAAGTCCTTTCATAAGGCAATTTTTTAAATAAGCACATCATAAACAATGATTTGGATCATCATATTGCCTGATAAGGAAAGGCCTTGTCAATCTTCAGAATTATTTAAAGATGACCATGATCATTATTAACTATTCTACAGGTCATATTTAATTATGTGTCATCATATTAACCTTGCAATTGAATTTCTAACATTAATTATCTTATATGAAAAAAGTAATTATAGCATTTGATGGAACTCAGTTTTCCGAAGGTGCATTCGAATTGGCCAGAAATTTAAACGAATTGGATCCAATATTATTGGGAGGTGTTTTCATTCCTCAATTGTCTTATGCAAATCTTTGGAGCTATTCGGGAGCCATGGCAGGAGGTGCCTATGTTCCAATGATTGAGGAGGAAGAAGGTGAATTGATCCAAAAAAATATTGAACAATTTGAAAGCCTCTGCATTAAAAATAATATTTCTTTCAGCGTTCGTAAGGATTTCAATGACTTTGCAGTTACAGAATTAAAAAGGGAGACACGTTTTGCTGATCTTTTAATCATAAGTAGTGAAGCTTTTTATGGTAGTATGATGAGCACAGATCCTTCTTCATATATTAAAGAAGTGATTCATCAATCGGAATGTCCTGTTATAGTAATACCTGAAAAATTTTCTTTCCCATCCAGGAATGTAATTGCGTATGATGGAAGTGCTTCTTCAGTCTATGCCTTGAAACAATTTGCCTATTTATTTCCCGAGCTTGCAGTTAATGATACATTATTGGTTTATTGTAATGATAACGATAGCGAAGATTTACCTCGGGAAGAATATATCGAGGAGCTGGCAGCACAACATTACAACAATGTGAATATTATTAAACTTAATGTCAACCCAAAAAAATATTTCAACGACTGGCTTATGGAAATAGGCAAGCCAATTCTCATATCTGGTGCATTAGGCAGGTCATCTATTTCTCAAATATTCAAAAAGAGTTTTGTTTCCGAAATCATTCAGGATCATAAGCTTCCTGTTTTTATTGCTCACAGATAATACATTTTTATGAAAGTGATTTTTTACAGTTGTAAGGAATTTGAAATTCCTTATCTTAAAAGATGTATTCCTGATTCCATAAGTGTAACTTTTCGAAAAGAATCATTGTCGGTTGATACAGTTTACCTCGCAAATGGATTTGATGCCATTTGTATCTTTACCGCAGATGATGCATCGGCGGAAGTAATAGACAATTTAAGGTTAGCTGATATCAGATTTATCGCTACTCGTGCTGCTGGTTACGACAATATTGATCTAGTGGCTGCTCGAAATGCAGGAATTGGTATAGCGAATGTTCCGGAGTATTCACCGAATGCAATAGCTGAACTTGCAGTTGCAATGATGCTTGCCCTTAGCCGTAAATTAATAATAGCAGACCGGCAGGTCCATCAGCAGAATTTTACATTGGACAGGCTTATTGGAGTTGATTTTAAAAATAAGACCATTGGAATAATCGGTACTGGAAGAATTGGAAGTAAGGTAGCGGCAATATTGCATGGGTTTGGTTGCAAATTGTTAGCCTATGATATAGTAAAGAATAAAGATTTGGAAGAGAAATATGAATTGGAATATACCAGTCTAGTGAACTTATGCAAATTATCGGATGTAATAACAATTCATGTTCCTTTAAATTCCGCAACGCATTATCTCGTAAATAAATCTCTTATAGATCAAATGAGAACCGGAGTATTGCTTATTAATACTTCCCGTGGTTCTGTTGTATCTATAAACGATATAATAGACGCTCTTTCTACAGGAAAGATTGGATTCCTGGGATTGGATGTGTATGAACATGAAAAGGGCCTGTTTTTTTATGATCATTCAACAGAAGAACTAAAAGATGAGGTATTCAAAAAATTACTGTCTTTCCCGAATGTACTGATAACGCCTCACCAGGGTTTTGCTACACATGAAGCTTTGACAAATATTGCCTCAACTACCTTCCGGAATCTTTCTTTCTGGAGCAATAATGCACATTGTGAAAATGAAATAGTTCATTCAGACTTTTCCTCCTCTAAATCTCACGTTACTGTCCATTTAATGTGATCAAATGCAAAATATTGTTACAATAACATTTAACCCGTGTATAGACAAAAGCACAAAAGTTTATGTAATAGAAGCAGATATCAAGATGAAATGTTCATCAGCTGTTTTTGAACCTGGTGGTGGTGGTATTAATTTGGCTAGAGTTATTAAAAGATTGGGAGAAGCAGCATTAGCTTTATTTCCAGATAGTAAAGTTTAATCTTACTTTCTTTTCTTGAATTAAAATTCTCCAGTTAATAAATAGAAGTAAAAACAGAATAACAATACCGGCAGCACTGCCTAATATACCTTTCCATGTAAAAAATCCCTGAAGTATATCATCTATGTTTTCTGCAGCAAATTCACCTGCACTGACCATTAATGCATCACTGATAAATTTCCCTGCAATAAACGCTGGTATAATCCTTAATGGGTTGATCTTGGACAACCCGGCCACTGTAAATAGCGGCGTTGAAGGCAATGGCATTAACGTATAGAGTAAAACAAAAGAATGCATTCGCCAGGCCTGAGTAGTTAGTTGATTTCCCAGGTATTGAAGATCCTTTTCTTTATTAGCGTTAAGTACTTTGGCGCCCAGGTACGGCATATATAAGGCAAGTAAATATCTTCCAATAGAAGAACCTGTAACTCCCGCTATTAATACAAACCAGATATTTAAATGGAATTTCAAATGAAAGAATACCATTACAGTCCAGGCGGGCGGACCCATAAATGGAACAAGATCTACCAGCAAGGAGAAAATAAAAATCAGAAAGTATACAAGCATATGGAGAACAAACGTAATTGTAATGTAATGCTATTTCAATGAGATTGGTCAGATTATTATATGATCCGATTCTATAACTGCTGTACTGACAACTGTCAATTAATATACTTGTTATGATCATATTTCTGAACCATTCAGCTTATTAGGTTTGTTTCTTCAACTATAATAATATCGGTATGAATAAGATTATTGCTGCATTCGACGGATTAAGCTATTCAGATAGCACAAAAGATTTTGCTATTGAACTTGCAAGAAGATCGAAAGCGCATCTGGTGGGTGTTTTTCTGGACGACTTTACCCGGCAAAGTTTCAGCGTAGCCGAAGTAAGCCGCTTGGAAGGGTCATGGAGCGAGGAAAATTATCTTTCCCTGAAACAAAAAGATGCAGACCTCAGAAATACAGCCGTAGCTTCATTTGAAGAAGATTGCAGAAAGGCAGGTGTAAATTATACCTTACACAGAGACAGGAATGTAGCTCTTTATGAACTTCTCCATGAATCAATATATGCAGATCTCCTTATAATAAATAATCAGGAGACTTTAAGCCGGTTTGAAGAAAAAACGCCTTCCAGGTTCATTCGCGACCTTTTAAGCGAAGTTCAATGTCCGGTACTGTTGGTTCCATCAATATATCGCGAAATTGAAAAGAACATTATCCTGTATGATGGTACGCCGTCGTCAGTTTATGCTGTAAAAATGTTCAATTACCTTCTACCCGCCCTTAATAATAATGAAACGGATGTACTGACTGTAAAATCTCTGGATGAATCTCTCCACCTTCCTGATAAGCATTTGATGAAGGAATTTATGAGACGTCATTACCCCATGGCAGAATATGTAATTATTAAAGGAGATCCGGAAGACAAAATACTTTCTTATTTGGATCGTCAGAAAAAAACTTCCCTTGTTATATTAGGGGCTTACAAGAGAGACCGTATCTCAAGATGGTTCAGGCCAAGTATGGCAGATACTTTGGCATCTCATATAAAACTTCCTTTATTTATCGCTCACAGCAAATGATATTTTATGTTACTGGAAATTCATAACTATAAAAAAATTGGTGATTTACAGGAAGAATTCAATAAATGCTTCCCTTATTTGCGGCTTGAATTTTATCATCATGTACATAAGAATCCTCCGCCTACTGATAAAATTGAAAGTGAAGTTCTAATTGGTGACATTAGAAAGAACCAGGAAACCGGAACACTTTCAATAAAATCAGGTTTCAAATTAGAAAAATTGGTCCATGATTTTAAAAAACACTTCGGGTTATATGTCACACTATTAAGAAGGCATTGCGATGAATGGATAGCTTGCAATGAAGAGAATTACACCCTTAAGGAGCTTTCTAATTTATCGGATGTTTCCTGCCACAGCAATTCCGATATTATATATGGACATAATGGTGAAGAGGGTTTTAATGTAGATTAAAAAGAGTTATTCAAATGTTTATGAAGGTTATCAGGCAATATGAGTATGAAAATGAATCCTGGAAAAGGGTCCTTGTCTTTTTTCAGGAAGAAAGCATCAATTTTAAGAAAAGGCTTGCTGATATATTAAATTATGAAGTGACTAGTGAATTACTGGAAAGAGCTGAATATTTCCAGAATAAATTCATTTCTCATGATGAAATGATAAACGAATGCCTGCAGCCCGTAAAAAACAGACACAAAGAATGTTATCAGTGCTATGTTGGTATCAGAAAACCTGGATCCGAATACGAACAGGGAACCAAGATAAAAAGCAAGAAGGTTCAGCACCAGGAAATAAGTATCATTTACCTCCACCGGTTTTTTATTGATCAACCTGTTCCCTGAAATACTGAAAGCAAAAAGAATGAAAAAGAAAATGAGAAATGCCATGGCAACATTTTGTTGTTGCATGGTATACCTGGTAGATGTCCATGCAAGAAAAAGTACCCATGTAATCATTTCAG
>JBJMLT010000001.1:0-6416 GCA_045805165.1 Flavisolibacter sp. | reverse complement strand
CTTGGCTTATAGTTGGCTTTGAGTTGGCTTTGATATGGCTTTGAGTTGGCTTTGATACGCTTTAAAGGGAGGAGGAAGGGAAAATGAAAAAAGGAAAATGAAAAAATGGGATCTTGTTTTTAGTTTTTCCTGTTTTATTTATTGGGGTTCAAAAATACAACATAGGCGAGTTTCAATAATTAATAATGAATAATAAATAATTAAATACTCCTTAGCGCCCTTCGCTCCTTATGCGCCTTTGCGTGAAATAGAAAAACACTGAACTTAAGCACTTTTAGGTTTTGACTTTTAACTTTTGACTTCTTCACGATATCCGATTCACGGAAATTCACGATTGACGATTGACGATTGACGACCTCATTGTTTTATCCTACTTTTGCCAGCAAAATAAAAAACCCTGGCTGACCGGGGGTTCTGATTATGAAGAAATGGTGGTGGAAAATAGCTGGTATCCTTCTTCTTATATATACCATATGGGCGGGCCTGCTTTGGGACGTTCCCCGGATTCCCATACTTAATGAAACCATACGCAATCTTTATTTCCATGTATGCATGTGGTTCGCCATGATGATATTATTTACAGTATCGGTGGTTCAGGCTGTAATGTATCTTAGAACTAATAATTTAAAGCACGACATACTTTCAACACAATATGCCATAGTAGGAATTGTATTTGGACTATTAGGTTATGCAACAGGGATGATATGGGCCTCGTCTACCTGGGTTGATCCAAATAATCCTGCCTCAGCCTCATTTGCAGAAATTGCACGCGAGCCAAAGCTTATTGGTGCCGCTATAGCTCTGCTCATTTATTTCGCGTATATGGTACTAAGGGATTCTATTAGTGATATAGATAAAAAAGCACGTATTGGTGCTGTATATAACATATTTGCATTTGCCTTTCTTTTTCCCTCTATCTGGATCATACCCAGATTGCTTCCCAGTCTTCATCCGGGAGGTCAGGGAAATCCGGCTCTCAATTATAACGATATAGATGCACGCATGAGAATTGTATTTTATCCGGCTGTAATTGGATGGACATTATTGGGTGTATGGATCGTTAGCTTAAAGACAAGATTAAAGATGCTGAAAGAAAAAAATCTTCTAAACGAATGACTAAAAAAATAATACTGACTGCTCTGCTTTTCATTTCTACACTTTTAGTTTTTGCCCAGGATACAACAGGCAAGCCTGCCATGGCCGATCTGATGCGCAGCAATGGAAAAATATATGTTGTAATAGCAGTAATACTTATCATATTTGCCGGCCTGATCATCTACCTGATCCGGTTGGATAGAAAAATATCCAAACTTGAGAAAAACCATAATTCATAAATAATAAATAGTAACCATGTCAACGATTGCAGAATACAGTTTTTATGGGGCCGTGGAGAAAAGCTTTGATAAAGCGGCCAAATTCACTAATTGGGATCCGGGGGTACTTGAACAAATTAAAGCCTGTAATGCTGTTTACAGCATGCGGTTTCCAGTACGAATGGATAACGGATCTATTGAAGTAATTGAAGCTTACAGAGTTCAGCATTCGCAACATAAAACTCCCTGTAAAGGAGGAATCCGATTTGCTGCTGAAGTAAACCAGGATGAAGTAATGGCCCTTGCAGCCTTAATGACTTTCAAGTGCGCGATTGTAAATGTTCCCTTTGGTGGCGGTAAAGGAGGAATAAAGATCAATCCCAAAAAGCATTCAGTTTACGAACTTGAAAAAATAACCAGAAGATATACTGCAGAACTGGTAAAGAAAAACTTCATTGGTCCGGGAACAGATGTTCCTGCTCCTGATTATGGAACCGGTGAACGGGAAATGGCATGGATTGTAGATACCTATCAAAGTATGCGTCCTGGCGAAATAGATGCTGCAGGTTGTGTAACCGGTAAGCCCGTAACGCAAGGTGGCGTACGCGGAAGAAGAGAAGCAACAGGACTTGGAATATTTTATGGCATCCGGGAAGTGTGCAACATGCCCGATGTAATGGAAAAGTTAGGGCTGTCAATTGGAGTAGAAGGAAAAAAAGTAATTGTGCAGGGACTTGGAAATGTAGGTTATCATACTGCTAAATATTTTCAGGCTGCGGGATCAAAGATCATTGCACTGGCTGAATATGAAGGTGCTATTTATAATGAGAATGGACTTGATGTAGATGCTGTTTTCCAACATCGTAAATCAACAGGCTCTATCTTAAACTTTCCACAAGGAAAGAATTTTACTAAAAATACCGATGCATTGGAATTAGAGTGTGATATTCTGGTTCCTGCTGCATTAGAAAATGTGATCAATGGACAAAATGCGCCAAATGTTAAAGCTAAGATCATTGGTGAGGGTGCTAATGGTCCATTAACTCCTGATGCGGATGATATATTCATAAAAAAAGGAATTCTGGTTATTCCGGATATGTATTTAAATGCCGGTGGAGTTACAGTATCTTATTTTGAATGGCTTAAAAACCTCAGTCACGTTCGTTACGGACGAATGGAAAAAAGATTTACTGAAAATATGAACCAGCATATATTAGGACAGATCGAAGAGCTGACGGCTAAAAGAGTGAATGACAGGGAAAGACAATTTATTGTTCATGGTCCTGATGAAGTAGATCTGGTTCATAGCGGACTGGAAGAAACTATGATTGCAGCTACAAGGGAGATTATGGAAGAATGGAAAAAAAATCCAAAGATCCCCAATATGAGAACCGCTGCTTATGTAGTTGCAATTAATAAGGTAGCTACCAGTTATGCCGAGCTGGGAATATTCCCATAGAGCATTTGATAGCTGACAGCTGATAGCTGATAGCCGACAGCTGATTGCTGAAGGCCGAATAATTAAAAAGAAAAGAGGCTGAAAGTGTAAACTATCAGCCTCTTCTCTTTTTCTCTTTCAACTCTTTCTTCTCTTAGCTAGAAGAAGAATTGTTCTTTAGTGATCTTGCCATTCTTTACTTCATAAACGCAGATCTCTTCCATTTTGGAACGGCCCTGTCCTTTCATAGTAGCATCCATAGTCATTCCAACAGCAAAATGGTTACCGGCAACAACTGGTTCAGTTGTAAAACCTCCATGAACTTCTTCTACCATGTTCTGGAATATTTCTCCTTTTTTACGGATAGCTTCTTTACCTTCTGCATTTGGCATACCCATGTTACTGGCATGTGAAGGTTCTATGCTTACTGCATTATCAGCAAACAATTCATCCTGGATCTGCATCCAATTATTTTGTTGGGCAAGTTGGGAAAAGCGATCGGCTACTTCCTGAGTAGTCATAACGGCTTCCTGAGTGGTCATGGCATTACTATTTTTAGGTGAAAAAAAGTCATTAGAAGGTAGCATTATTTAGGGGAATTGCAATATGAAATTTTATGAAGGGTTAAAAAATCAGTTGATTAGTTAATTAGCCAATAGATCCGGGAATATTAACATCGGATTCAGAAGAAGCGGAGCGATAATTTGTAATTTACATAAATGCTAAACAGGCACAGTTTTTAATACACAAATGTTTATAACTAGCAATTTAGAATTTCAAGTTCTTTTTTCTATCTTGGAAGTAAATGGTAAAGTAAAGAGCTAATTAATGCCGGCCCAGACCGGGATTGTTAACGAAAAACTAGAACAGATTTGAGAGACACAATTATCAACCTTGAAACCGTAAACCCTATAGAGTTCTTTGGTGTAAATAACGGTAAACTCGATATTCTTAAAAGAAAATTCCCCCTTTTAAAAATACTATCAAGGGGAACGCAATTAAAATTAAGCGGAGCGCCTGAACAGGTAGAAGGCGCTAAGGAAAAGATAGATCTCATAGTTCAATACCTGGAAAGAAATGGACACATGAGTGAAAATTATTTTGAACAGATCCTTGGCGGCGACGATGCCGAAACAGTTGACAACTTTGTCGACCGGAACCCCAATGATATATTGGTATTCGGTCCCAATGGGAAATCTGTAAGGGCCCGTACTGCTAATCAGAAAAGGCTTGTAACCTCTTCTGAAAAGAATGATGTGGTTTTTGCTATTGGTCCTGCGGGTACAGGTAAAACCTATACAGCAGTTGCCATGGCGGTTAGGGCATTGAAGAACAAGGCTGTAAAAAAGATCATTTTAACCCGCCCGGCAGTAGAAGCGGGTGAAAACCTTGGATTTTTACCCGGTGATCTAAAAGAAAAGATCGATCCTTATTTAAGGCCATTGTATGATGCGCTGGATGATATGATACCAGCCGACAAGCTGGGATATTATATGAGCACCCGCACTATTGAAATTGCTCCTTTAGCCTACATGAGGGGAAGAACATTAGATAACTGCTTTATCATACTGGATGAAGCGCAGAATGCTACTGATCTACAGATCAAAATGTTCCTTACACGTATAGGCGCCAATGCCAAAGCTATAATTACAGGTGATCTTACACAGGTTGACCTTCCACGCAATCAGCGTAGCGGATTGGCCAAAGCGAGCCGTATATTAAAAAACATTGAAGGCATAGGCTATATAGAACTGGATGAAGAAGATGTTGTACGTCACAAGCTTGTGAAAGCTATTTTGAGAGCATACGATAAGGAATACCAGAGGGAACAGGAGACAAGCGAAGACCCAGATAAAAGAAAGAAATTATAATTAGCTGGTTAGCTGATTAGCTAATTAGCTAATTGCTTCGCCTTACATTTGCAGGAATGAGAAGCTTTTATTTTTTGAGCTTTTTGTTCCTTTTTTTATGTGCTTGCCACAACAATAATGAGGAGCCAAAGCAGATTAGTTCTGAAAATGATGCAGATGCAGCCAGAAATTTCATAAGAGCGGCGCTGGATGGACAATTTTCAAGGGCGAGATCTTATATGCTGCGCGATTCTTTGAATAACCAATTGCTTGATGTTATAGAAAATAATTATCAACAAAGAATGAATAGTGAAGATAAAAGGGGTTATCGTGAGTCATCCATCAACATGCATAGCATTCGCCAAACAAGTGATTCTACTTCAATTATCAGTTATTCTAATTCTTATATGAAAAAGAATGATTCTTTGAGAGTTTTAAAAGTGAATGGCCAATGGCTTGTTGACTTTAAATATTCTTTCCCACGAACTGACTCCACTAAAAAATGATGATCTACAACATATTGCTGGTTGCCGCTGGAGGCGCTATCGGAAGCATATTACGCTACCTTGTTTCAAGGCTTTTGAATTTTACTTTTCCTTATGGGACCATGGTGGCAAATATCGCCGGATGCCTGATCATTGGATTGTTATGGGGATTATTTACACGACACGCGGATGAGCAAAGAAGGTTATTACTTGTTACCGGTTTTTGCGGAGGGTTTACAACGTTTTCAACATTCAGTTACGAAAGCATTCAAATGCTGATGCAGAACCGCATATCAAGTTTTATACTATATACATCATTAAGCATTACAGCTTGTTTGTTTGCAACTTATTTCGGATATAAGATGACCAACTAAATAATTATGAAATCAATTAATGTATTACATCCATGGCACGCGGTACCTACTGGTGAAAAAGCTCCGGAAATAGTAAATGCGTTGATAGAAATTCCCCAGGGCTCCAGGGCAAAGTATGAAATTGACAAAGCAACAGGGTTATTAAAGCTGGACAGAGTTATTTATTCTTCTTTTCATTATCCGGTAAATTATGGATTTATACCCCAGACCCTTGGGCTGGATAATGACCCTCTCGACATTCTGGTTCTATGCTCTCAAGCCATTCAGCCTCTGTGCCTTGTAGAAGCGCAGGTTATTGGCAATATGCAAATGATAGACAGTGGCGATAAAGATGATAAAATTATTGCTGTTGCTTCTAAAGATCCATCTGTTAACCATATTAAAGATATCCATGAGCTTCCTAAATATTTTTTCAGTGAACTGAAGAACTATTTTGAACAATATAAAGTTTTAGAAAATAAACAGGTAATAATAGAAGATTTTCAAAATAAAGAAATAGCGTTCAAGATCATCAATGAAGCTATAGACCTGTACAATCAAAAAATTGCATAACCTTATGCAGCAAAAGAGCAAAAAGATGACCGGACAAATTATTCTTGTACTTATTATTATCGGACTAATAGCAGGCATGCTAAGCGGAATGATTGGAGTTGGGGGTGGAATTATTGTAGTTCCTGCATTAATTTATTTTTTAGGATTTAACCAATATGAAGCACAGGGAACTTCTCTTGGCTTGCTTCTTTTACCTATTGGAATATTTGCGGTACTGAATTATTATCATAAAGGCTTCATAGATATAAAGTATGTGGCATTAATGGCGATTGGATTTACGATAGGCGGCTGGATCGGAAGCAAACTCTCTTTATCCATTTCCGAACTTGCATTAAGAAGGATATTTGCCATCGTATTGTTCTATACCGCGTTTAAAATGCTGGGATGGGATAGTGTGGTGATGG